>JBCCRG010000396.1:0-4041 GCA_039208155.1 Bacteroidota bacterium
GACGCAGACCGACAGCACCATCGGCACGCTGATGATCGTCAACACCGAGGGCATGGACCGGACGTGGGCCTTTCCCGATGGCGTGCGGCGGATCGCCAACCGCGACCTCGGCGACCTGATGCAGACGCAGCTCGTGGACGATATCCGCGCGCTCTACGACAGCGGCTGGACGCGGCGCGGGCTGTGGGACCGCCGCTACAGCGAGGCCACGCGCCCGAACGTGCCGTCGGCGCTGCTGGAGCTGCTCTCGCACCACAACTTCGCCGACGTGCGCTTCGCCCAAGACCCGCGCTTCCGCCGCGACGCGAGCCGTGCCATCTACAAGTCCATCCTCCGCTTCCTCGCTGTCCAGCACGGCTTCGATCCCGTCGTGCAGCCACTCGCGCCGTCTCACTTCGCCGCGTCCCTCGGGGACTCATCGGGAGTAACCCTTCGCTGGCGAGCCGTAAGCGACCCACTCGAACCAACTGCCGAGCCTGAGGCCTACATCGTCTATACGCGCACCGGCGATCCGGAGACGGGAGGCTGGGACAATGGGCAGCTCGTCCGCGACACGACGCTTACGCTGACGGGGCTCGCGCCCGGCGTGCTGCACAGCTACCGCGTCGTGGCGGTCAATGCCGGCGGCGAGAGCGCCCCCTCGGAGGCGCTCGCCGTACTGCACGTCGCCGACGCGCTAGCAACCGGACCGGCCGTGCTGGTCGTGAATGGCTTCACCCGCATTGCACCGCCAACGAGCTTTGTAGCGGACACGCTCGCGGGCTTCATGCGGAGCCAGGACGCGGGCGTGGCGGACGGGATCGACGTGCACACCATCGGCGCGCAGCACAACTTCGACCGGACGCGTCCCTGGACCGACGACGACGACCCGGGCCACGGCGCGAGCTACGACAACCTCGCCGCGACGGTCCTCCCCGGCAACACCTTCGACTTCGCCGCTGTCCACGGGGCCGCGCTCCGCGAGGCAGGCCGCTCGTTTGCCTCCACCAGCGCCGACGCATTTGCAGAGGGGCTGATCGATGTGGATGACTACGCTGCGCTCGACCTGATCCTGGGTGAGCAGAAGACGACGCACTGGCCCATCTCGTTCAAGCCACCCGAGCAACCGCGCGCGCCGCAGTTCCAGGCCCTGCCGACAGCGCTGCGTTCCGCGCTCACCGGCTTCTGCGAGACGGGCGGCGACCTCTTCGTGAGCGGAGCCTACGTCGGATCGGATACGTCACTCAGGCAACCTGACGACGCGCCAGGCCCGTCGTTCCTCCGCAAAATCCTCGGCGTGAAGTGGCGCACCGACCACGCCGCGACGACCGTTGGCCTCGTCGCTCCGAACGCTACGCTCCTCCCCGACCGCACGCGCCTCGCCTTCGTCGCTGACCACGATCCGGCCGACCTGCGCCCACCCGTCTATGCCGTCGAGGCCCCTGACGCGCTCGAACCCGCCGACAGCCTCGGCACGACGGTCCTCCGCTACGACGAGTCAACGATGAGCGCAGGCGTGGCACACCGAGGCCCGTCGTGCGCCGCCGTCACGCTCGGCATCCCCTTCGAGACGATCACCACGTCAGCCGACCGGGCGGTGCTGATGCAGGCCGTGTTGCGGTTCTTCGAAGCGGCACACGAGTAGCGACCGTCGCCGCGATCCGCAGGGGCAGTTTGCAAACCGCCCCTACCGAGCACCATGCCCGTGACCGAGCATCCAGCCGGTCCACCTCATAGCGCCCGTTCGTACCGGTAGAACACGCGGCTGATGTGCGCGCCGACGTGGTGTGCGTAGAACCCGACTGGCGCGACCCACGGGATCGTTGAGACGACGTGACCCTGCGCGGCCATGTCGGCGAGGCAGCGCTTGAGGAGGACGGCGCCCACACCGCGCCCACGCGCTGCGGCGGCCGTGCCCATCGGACCGAACCAGCCAGTACCGGTGGCGCTCGCGCCAATGTTGTTGGCGTCGTAGGCGGAAAAGCCGAGCACACCGCCGCCTTCCCAGGCTAGGTGGAGGCTCACTGGGTCGTTGCGGAAGGTGCGACCGATCTCGGCTTTCCAGGCAGGCCAGTGATCGTCGAGGAACGCCATCACGGAAGACTCGTCGCTGGGACGTGCGCGGGCCACGGTGATGTTGTCGGCGAGCAGGCGGGCTTCGTCGGCGGCCGTGTCGAGGTCTTGCGTGAGGTCCACGTCCATGTGGATCGCGTTGGCGAGCTTCTCGTAGCCACGCTTCTCGAAGAGCAGCAGCGCGCGGGTGTAGCGCGGGTCGAGGCCGGGATGGAGGTAGTTCGGCGGGGACTCCCCGAGCCGGATCGCCGTCGCGCCACGCGCGGTCATCGACGCTTCGAGCGCGTCCACGAGCGCGGTGCCGATGCCCTGCCGCTGGTGCGCCTCGTCCACCGCGAGCAGCTTCACGACACCGCGTGTCACCGTACCACCCTTGCCTGACGCGGGGTTACTCGCCGTCGGAGCCTCGCGCACCACACCGACCACGAAGCCGACGAGCTTGCCGTCCACCTCAGCGGCGAGCGCGAGATCGTGCGTCACGCCATCGTCCTCCCACACCTTCTCGACAAAGACTGCGCGTGAGAGGGGGTCGTAGCGCGCGAACGCATTCCAGAGTGCGTGCGCAGCGTCGGTATCGGCGGGAGTGAGGGGGCGGAGGGTCATGCGCTCTGTTGTCTCACAGGTCGTCCTTGAGTTCTCCCCCTGGACAGGGGGAGACAGAGGGGGTAGATCGGTACAAGCACGTCGCGTCATCGGGCTTCGACGTTCAACCACCCCCATCCCCTCCTGTCTAGGAGGGGAGCTTGTCTACGCAGCTGCTTCCTTCTCCTTCCTCCCGAACGACTCCGGCACGCGGATGAGCGCGGTCACGAGGAAGCTCGGGATCGTGGCGATGAGCACCCAGACGAAGAACTCTTCGTAGCCGATCAACTCCTGGAGCCAGCCGCTGAACATGCCAGGGATCATCATCCCGAGCGCCATGAGGCCCGTCCCGATGGCGTAGTGCGCGGTCTTGTGCGTGCCCTCGGCGACGTAAATCAGGTACAGCAAGAAGGCCGTGAAGCCGAAGCCGTAGCCGAACTGCTCGATGGCGACGGCGATGTTGATAACGAGGAAGCTGTCCGGCCGGACGACGGCGAGGAAGAGGTAGACCGCGTTCGGGACGTTGATCGCGATCACCATCGGCCAGAGCCAGCGCTTGAGGCCGTCGCGCGCGGCGAGGATGCCGCCGAGGATGCCGCCGAGCGTGAGGAAGAGCAGCCCGATGGTACCGTAGACAAAGCCGACCTCGCCGGTCGTGAGCGCGAGGCCGCCCGCCTCGGCGCTGTCGAGCAGGAAGGGGCTCGCGAGCTTGACGAGCTGCGCCTCGGCAAACCGGTAGAACAGCACGAACGCGACCGCGAGGCTGATCTCGGGCTTGAGGAAGAACGAGACGATGGCCTCGGCGAACGGCGTGCTCGCGAACGGCAGCTTGGCGAAGAGCGGCCCCCACAGCCCCCGCTGCCGAGGTCGGAAGAGCCCGTACACCATCATCGGGACGAGCAGCACGAAGAGCAGCGGGATGAACGCGGCGAGGAAGCCGAGGTACTGCACGAGCCCCGCCCCGTCGGCGCCTTCGCTGGCAGGCTTGTCCGACGCTGGGCGCGGGAGCACCGCCTGGTGCCAGCCCCACAGCGCGAGGAAGAGCCCGGCCATCACAAAGAACGTGATCGACCACGCGAGCGGGAGGTTGCCCGAGAGCGCCTCGATGGTGCCTGTCGTCGGCGCGTCGAGCTTGGGGTCGAGTTGGACGACGACCTGCGCGGGCGTGTCCCAGTTTTCGGCGGTGAACTCTAGCCGCGTGCCTTCCACGAGCTTGATGCTGGCGTCGCCCGTCTGACGGAGGTTCACGACCGCAGTCTCGCCCTCGGGCAGCGGCCCGGAGAGCGTGAAGCCGAGCACGGCCACGTTGCCCGCGCGGGCGTCGGCCTCCACCTCATCGGGGCCGAAATACGTCGTGATGAACCGCTCCAGCGGCAGCACGACCGTCCGTTGCCAGAGCGTCGGCTC
>JBCCRG010000397.1:0-4033 GCA_039208155.1 Bacteroidota bacterium
ACGCGGAGCTCGGCTATGGAGCCCGGCCACCCGCCCTGGGCATGGACATGCTGAGCGGCGCGGAGGGCATGCTCTATTTCGAGAACATAAGTCCTAATAGCCCCGCAGGGAACCCGGATGACGGTCGCCACGCGTACGCCTACCTCAACCTCCAGTACGCCGACGGCACCCCCATCACCCAACAAGGCTTCGGCTACAATCCCGACAGCTCTGCCCCACCAACCAACTGGGCCTGGCCCGGCGCGCCCGAGGCCGGAGCTTTCTGGAGCGAGTTCGACGCCGATGACCAGGGCACTGCTCGCGAGCCATTCGACCGCCGCTTCCTCCTCGTCGCTGAGCCGTTCGAGCTCGGCCCCGGCGCCACCCACACCGTGGACCTCGCCATCCTGTGGGCGCGCGGCACCTCGAACACCAACTCCGTGGCGGAACTCCGGTCCTACTCCGACCGCGTCCAGGCCGCCTACGACGCAGGCCAGCTCTTCGCCCCGGCGGGGCTGCCCACGAGCCTCACGCCGCTGGAGATCTACCCCAACCCGGCGCGGGACGAGGTGACGGTCGCCTACCGCCTGCCCGCCAACGGCGCGACTGCGCTGGCCATCTACGATATCCTGGGGCGGGAGGTCGCCCGCGTGGACAACCGGCGGCAGGCGGCGGGCCTGCAGCGCGTCCGCGTGAGGACGGACCGGTTGGCGGGCGGGGCCTACGTGGCTGTCGTGACCAGCGAGTCGGGTCGCCAGAGCCAGCTGTTCGTCGTGGCCGAGTAGGCCGCGCTTGCTTATCACCAAAGCTATCCGTATGTCTTATCTCCACACTTGACACCCCTACGATTATGCGCCGCCTACGCTACCTCTCGCTCCACCTCGCCACATTGCTGCCCACCCTCGCTGCTCTGGCCCAGGCCCCGTCTGCTACCAGGGTGCTTCCGCAGCAGGCCGAACGGGTGGTCTCTCCTGGTGACTGTGACTCCGGTACGGCTACGGCCGACCTCGATGTGGGTGGCGTTCGTGCGACCCTGTCCAACAAAGGCGGCTTCTTAGACTCAATTGGGCACGTCTACGAGGTCCCGAAGAACTCCGGCGTTGGGTTGTTCCTGACTATGGGAGCCTGGCTCGGCGGCACGGTAGACGGTGAGCCTCGCTTCACGGGGACCTTCTACAATGATGGAGAGTGGGGGCCGGGACCACTCGACGCCAGCGGCGCTCCCCCGGCCGACTGCGGCTCAGCGTTTGACCGCATCTGGCTCGTCACCCAACAACCCGATGGCTCCCTGACGGGGGACGTAGACGACTGGCCCGCCGAGCTCGGTGCCCCGTTCGACGATACGGACGGCGACGGCGTCTACGAGCCCGAGGCTGGCGAGACGCCTACCCTCTACGGGCATCAGACGGCCTTCTGGGTCATGAATGACCTGACCGTTCCGAACTCCCCAACGACCGCTGAGCCTCTGGGAGTAACGGCACGGGTGACTGCATTCGCTTTCAACAGCACCGATCCAGCGCTAGGCTTTGGGACGTTCTACCGCTACACGTTCGAAAATCCCAACGACTACACCGTCGAGAACGCACGCTTCGGCCTCTTCACGGACCCCGACCTGGGCAACTTCAACGATGACTTCTTCGGGAGCGATCCTGGGCGCGGCCTTTCGTTCGCGTACAACGGCGACTCATATGACGAGGGCGAGGGCTTCCCAACCTACCGTGCCCAGCCACCTGCCATGGGTATAGATATCCTGAGCGGTGCTGCCGGGTTTTTCAGCCCGAGCGCAGGAATGTTTTTTTCTGTGATCTGGGGATCCCGGGCCTACCACGCGCTCAACTTCCTCTGGGAAGACAGCACGCCGCTGACCCTAGGTGGCTCTGGCTACAACCCGGACCAGAGCACCGCGCCGACGACTACGTGGCACTGGTCGGGTGCACCGGAGACGTTCGACTTCTGGAGCGAGCTCAATCTCGACGCCAGCGGGGCCGCCAGTCGGCTATCGGACCGGTTGGAGGGGGTGACCGTAGCAACACCGTTCACGCTGCCTCCCGGTGCGACGCACACCGTGGACATCGCCATGCTTTGGGGGCGCGGCGTGTCGTTCCTGGACTCGGTGACCCAACTGCGCGCGCATTCCGATCGGGTGCAGGCTAGCTACGACAGCGGTGCCCTCTTCGGGCCCGCAGCTCCCCAAGACGGCACGCCCGACGGCACCGCTCCTCCTCCGCCTCTCCCCACACTGGCCACCCCCATTCCCTCGTTCCCCGACGACGAGGCCGACTTGGCACGCCTTGCGCTCCCTGACCCCGACCCCGACTGCGTGGCGGATCGGTCGCTCGTGGCCTGCACAACGGTGACCCTCAGTTGGGAGCCCGTGCCTGGGGCCACCTACTACGAAGTCCAGATCAGCGACACGGACGACTTCTCAGGAAGCCCGATCCTCTTCACCCGTACGCCTACGCTGGAGAGCGTCGCTCTCACAAGCGCCGAGCCGAGCCGCATTTACTGGCGCGTCCGGTCCAACACCACGACTGAGTTGAGCGCGTTCTCCCCTGCCCGGTTCTACACGACGCGCTTCGAATACGTGCCCGCCATCCGCGACGTGGGCATCGTCGAAGTCGCCTACGGCGGGACGCCAACCTGCGCCCCCGATGATTCCAGGCTCGACTGCGAACTGGCTGGGGGGGTCAACGTCTGGCTGCGGCCGAACCCCACCAACGACTACTACGTCACGTCGTGGCGCCAGGGCCGCCTCGACCGCATCGAATGGCGCATCGACATCGCCGCCCCGTTTGACTACGAGATGCGCTTCACGGAGGCTTGTGCAGCGGGCGACTGCTACGGCATCAACTACCTCCTCCAAGGCAACGGTGAGGTCGTCAGCGTGCCCTTCGAGCTCTGGCAGACGGGCATCGACACGCCCGACGATCCCACGGACGATGTCCAGCTCATCCCGGTCCTGCTGCGCCCCGTGGACGGTCCGACCATCGAGCGCTGGCGCTATGCCGTGGCCACCAACCCAGGCAACGGCGATGACGTGGAGGACACGAACGCCGACTTCGACGCGCTCGCCTCCGACGCGATCTACTGGATGTATCCCGACCGCCCCGACGGTCATGCGCGCTTCGCGGAGGCCGCTGCCACCGTCGGCATCGGTAATGTCCTCGACGGCTTCGACACCCAGATCGACCTCGATCCAAGCACCGGCGAGCCGTGCGAGCGGCAGGGCTTCTTCGTGGAATTCTGCCACCGCAACGACGAACTGCCCGACGGCGCGGACAACACCGACTTCATCTCGCTGATAAGCCGCTTCCAGCTAGCCGACCAGGCCGGCGACGGCACGCCTCCTCCGGCAGGGACCGTCCTGCGCGTCCTCACCACCAAGCAGCCGCCGCCCGTCAGCGAGGAAGAGCCGCCGCCCTCGATCCCGCAGAGCGCGACGCTCGCGGTCTTCCCCAACCCGTCCCAGGGCCTCGTCACGGTGGAGTACGGGCAGGCCAGCCGCGATGCGGCTACGATCGAGGTCTTCGACACTGTGGGGCGGCTGGTGACGCGCCTGGACGAGGGTACGCAGGACGCAGGGACCTACGCCGTCCCGCTCGACCTGAGCGACTATGCGGCCGGGCTCTACTTCGTCGTCTTCCGCAGCGCTGACACCAACCGCGTGTTTCCGATCTCGGTCTTCCGCTGAGGATCGGCCTAGGCAAGAGCACAGCGGGATGTGGTGGGTACCAGCGGCGTGGAGCCGCGAGCACCTGCCGCATCCCGCTGTGCCGGTAGGAGGGCCTCCACGCTCCAGCGCACGCGGGGCGGGAAGGCCGCTCGACGCCTCCAAAGCAGGGCCCGGCGAGCGCACCAGATCCACCTGGACGGTACGCTGGGAGACTGACGGCTATCGCGCCCCTGCACCTGCGGCAACTCAGCCACGACGGTAACGGCTCGCGCGCTAGACTTACGGCTGGGACTTGCTTTGCTACAGTTCGGCTGGAATCCGCGCGGTCATTGCTCGCCGTGCTCTAGTGTGCAGACGAGCCCCTGTCTTTGGACCTACCTC
>JBCCRG010000398.1:0-4032 GCA_039208155.1 Bacteroidota bacterium
CCGGGGCGGAGGCGGCGTTCGAGCGCGCCGTAGTCGCCGTCGGCGGGGGCGACGCGGAAGTAGAACGACACCGCGTGGAGCGGCGGGCGCACGAAGTCGAGCACGTAGGCGAGATCGCCCACCTCAACCGACAGCCCGGCCTCCTCCTCGAACTCGCGACGGACGCCGGCGTGGAGCGCCTCGCCGTACTCGACAGCCCCGCCCGGGGGCGACCAGAAGGGGCCGTCGTCCCAGAGCCCGTCGTGCTTGAGCAGCAGGACCCGCTGCGGATCGTCGGCGCTGTCGAAGAGGAGCCCGGCGGCGCGCACGCGGAGCCTGTGCCCAAACGCACGCTCGACGGCCTCGCTGGCGAGCGTGGCGCTGCGGAATTTCGAGGCGGGCGGGATCTGCGCGGGGGGCGCGGGGGGAGCCTGCATGGGTCGCGGTGCCAGTGTAGGAGGGCGTTTCGAAATCGTCCGAAACGGGCAGACAAGATACCGGGGAAACCTGCAAGGGCCATACCGGGATGCTCGGTCGCCTGCAATCCGCCGATTCCGCATGCGCCCGCGTTGGTATCGAACGAACCCGCCGGTGGTGCGTTGGGAACGGCTGATGTGGCCCCAGATGCGGGCCGTCCCGGTGTGTGCGTCTCGGCCGCGCCGGGTCTTCATAGCGTCGTCGCGTAGCGTGAATGGGGTGCCCGCCGGGGCGCTCGGTCGAGCCTGCGTGACCCCGACCGAGTCTTTCTATACCCATCGCCAGCAACCTGGCCCCTCACCTCCGCACGTCATGGCTATCCCGTTCACGATCGACCTTACCTCGAAGGCCCAAGCCGAAGCCAAAGGCGAGGAGGGCGTCCGCTCGCCCTTCCAGGAGCCCAGCCCCGAACTCCCCGAGGCGACCATCGAGAGCTTGCCGTCGTTCCTCCAGACCGGCATCGAGGGCCTCGGGTGGCCCAGCCTGATGCCCGTCCAGGCGAAGACGATCCCCTACATCCTCGAAGGCTACGACCTCGTGGTGCAGAGCCGCACCGGCAGCGGCAAGACGGGCGCGTTCCTGCTCCCGCTCCTCGACCTGATGATGCCGGACGAGAACCACACGCAGGCGCTCGTCCTCTGCCCAACCCGCGAGCTCGCGCGGCAGATCTTCGACGAGTTTCGCAAGATGAACGACGCCCAGCCCGAGGACGAGCGCTTCCGCGCGGTCGCGGTCTACGGCGGCACGAAGTACGGCCCGCAGATCGAAGCCTTCAAGGCGGGCGCGCACCTCGTCATCGGCACGCCAGGGCGTATCCTCGACCACCTCGACAAGGGCACGCTGCGCCTCGACAACCTCCGCGTGCTCATCCTCGACGAGGCCGACGAGATGCTCTCGATGGGCTTCTACCCGGCGATGAAGCAGCTCAAGCGCTTCCTCCCGGACGACCGCATGGGCCACATGTTCTCAGCCACGATGCCGCACAGCGTCCAGCGCGTCGCCCGCGAGTTCCTCCGCGAGCCGAGCTTCATCGGCATCGCTGGGGGCACCGTCCACGTGGACGCGATGACACACCGCTACGTGCAAGTCACGCCGATGGAGAAGGACCGCGTCCTCGCCCGCCTCATCGAGCTGGAGAACCCGGAGAGCGCGATCATCTTCGCCAACACGCGCCGCGACGTGGACTACCTCGCGCAGTTCCTCGCCAACTTCGGCTACGACGCCGCGCCGATCTCGTCCGACTTCTCGCAGAAGCAGCGCGAGCAGACGATGCAGCGCCTCCGCGACGGCGAGCTCCGCTTCCTCATCGCCACCGACGTGGCCGCGCGCGGCATCGACATCTCGGACCTGAGCCACGTCTTCCAGTACGACGTCCCGCAGGACCGCGAGTACTACATCCACCGCTCCGGCCGCACCGCCCGCGCGGGCCGCTCCGGCGTCGCCGTCACGCTGACGACGAAGGAGGACATCAACCAATTCCGGATCATCGAGCGGAAGTACGAGCTCGACATGGAGGAGATCGCCATCCCGACGGACGAGGACGTGGCGGCGAAGGTGGCCGAGCGGACGCTGGTGCAGCTCGAAGACGCCTACCGCGAGAAGTCGCGCCTAGAGCAGGAACGCATCGGGCGGTTCGTCCCGTTGGTGGAGACTCTGGTGAAGGAGGGCGAGCCGGAAGTCCTGGCGCTGCTCCTCGACGAGTTCTACCGCGCCTCGCTCCACGGCAAGCCCGCTACGCTGCTCGCCTCCGACGAGGAGGCCGACGCCTACGAGCCCGAGGTAGCCGACGACCTCACGGACGACGATCCGAAGGAGAAGCGCAAGGCCCGCAAGGAAAACAGCCGCGGGCGCGGACGGCGACGCGACTGATGGGCCTCGTTGAGACGTGGTGGCACAAAGGGAAAGCCGGTATCGGACCCGCCATCTTTTTCGGCGACGACCGCTTCATCGAGTTGTCTGGCTACCCTGAGGTTGGCTACGAAGCTGGAAGCCATGGCACGGTGCACGACCTAGAGCGACCGTACGCTGATTGGCTCCACCACCTTTACGCGACATGCGAGGCTCAGGACGGCCCATTCCGTGCCATCGGCTACGAGACCGAGTGGGAAGCCGCGAGTGCCCTTGCTCTCGTGCGCGATGGGCAACTCCTGTGGATTGCCAGCCTGCCTGATGCGGAGATCTTTCGCGAGGTCCGCATCCGTAGCGACGCCATCGAAGCGATCTCGGAGGAGTATCCGTCTCGCTACACGTGGCGTATCCCGCTTGATGCGCCAGAGAGCCTGAGCGTGGCCGGCGGACATGTCTAGCTTGACCTTGCTTGAACGCCTCGGCCGCCGCGTACCGCTCTACATCCAGATCAAACGCGGCGGGCTCTCGGTCACCGATCTATCGCGTGGAGCCACGTTCGAGACGCACACCCGCGTCGCCTACGTTCCTCGCACCAAACGCTTCGAGCCGCGTCCTGTCACGGATGCAGACCTGGCTCCGCTTCGCCGCGAGTGGGGGGACCGATTGAAGGTCGGGGACGGCTTCTCACATCCACGGCTTCCCATAGGCGACTTCGTTCTGGCCGAGTATGCGCTCAGATACTCAATACGTCAGGTTCTGCGTGATCGTCGAGGTCGCCTGGGTCGGGTTGCCTTTCACATCCAAGACGAATGGGAGGGGGGATTCACCGACGTAGAACTGCGTGCGGCGAGAGATCTTACTATCAATGCGGGTGCTACCTTCTGTGGCCTCCTACTGGAGCCGATTGGACTTTCGAACCAGGACGTGATTGACTTGCTCAACGGCACGTATTCCGGTTCCGTTCAGCTGACTCGGTAGTCCCTGTTGACACCGGGCGGGGATAGCTTCAGACTGGACGAGGTCAGGCCTGCGACCGCCAGCCGCGCTTCTCGATCCGGCGGTAGTTCGGAGTGTCGCGGATCGTGCGGAGGTAGGCCAGCAGCGCCGGTAGCTCGTCGTCGTTCTGCGCGCCGAAATAGGGGGCGATGCGGATCAGGTTGCCGTAGTTGCGCGCGAGCTTGGCCGGGGTGTCGTCTGCCACGAGGATGCGTTCGAGCGGGTAGCCGCGCTTCTTGACCTTCTTCAGGTCCTTGAGCCACACGACGCTCCCGGTTTCGGGATCGAACCGACGCGTGCAGCGCTCGCGCGTCCACACAAACTCGAAGTGCATGCCATGAGGCTTCATTCGGTACAGGGCGGGACGCGCAAACCCCGACGTTGCGGACGTCCAGACAGCGAGGTCGAAAAGTGCCGCGCTCTCCTTCAGAAACGTACGGACGTGGGGGCGCTCGTAGACGTGATACGGGCCGACGCAAAAGTCAGCGGGGCGATCCAGCGGCGTCTCCGTCGCATGCCATAGCGTCTCGTCGAGGTCGAGGATGAGGAGTGGAGAGGTCACTGGTCTCGTCTAGCGCAGCAAAGACCTCGGTGAGGATCGCCTTGTCACGCCCTTGAGGGAGTAGTACCCAGCTTGAGGCCACAATGGGCCCATACGTAGACTGGAGCACCTATCCCGATCTGAACTGAACAGTATTCGACCGACAAAAAATATAGAAAAAAATACTTAGG
>JBCCRG010000399.1:0-4006 GCA_039208155.1 Bacteroidota bacterium
CCCGACGAGAACGCGGCTGCTGACGCCCTGGAGCAGCTCTTCGAGAGCGGCTTCGGGGAGGAGAAGTAGCGCTGCGAGCAGGCCGCCGCATCGTTTGCGGCAGATCGAACATCGAAGGGGTGAGGGCATAGACAGGGCCCCTCGCATCGCCTCCCATGTCTGCATGCCCATCTCCTTCGCCTCGTCCGACGCGACGCCGCCCCGCATGACGCCCCGCGAGCCAGACGGGGCCACGACGGCACCGCTGGTCGTGGCGCCTGCTGAGCCGCAGCGTGCCCCCAACGGGATGCGCGTGCTCAACGGCTTGGCCGTCGCCCCAGGCATTGCGATGGGGCAGGCGTACGTCTATCAGGCCGGGGCCTACCAGTCGACGCAGGAGACGATTGGGGAGGGCGAAGTCGAGGCCGAGGTGGCCCGGTTTGAGGAGGCCGTGAGCCGGGCCGAACGCGAACTCCGCAAGGTGATCGTCGTGGCGCGGGAGAAGATCGGGCCGGACGGCTGCGCGCTCTTCACCGCGCAACTCATGATGCTGCGCGACTCGTCCCTGTACGATGCGACCGTGGACCGCATCCGGGAGGACCGCGATGGGGCCGGCTACGCCCTCGAAGCCACCATTGACCGCTTCCGGCAGCGGCTCCAGGCGAACGCCGACCCGCGCTGGCGCGAGCGCGTCGCGGAACTCCTCGACGTGCAAAACCGCATCCTCCGCAACCTCAACCAGGAGCGCGCGCTCTCGCACATCGACCCCGACCGAATCGTGGTGGCGGAGAACCTGACCGCTGCCGACATCCTGCTCTTCAGCCGCCAGGGCATTCGCGGCTGCGTGCTCGACTTCGGCGGACCAACCTCGCACGTGTCGCTCATGGCGCGGGCCCTGGGCGTGCCGGCCCTCGTGGGCCTCCACGGCTCCGCCGCCGCCATTCGCGCGGGCGATACGCTCATTTTGGATGGGTTTTCTGGTCGCCTCGTCATCAACCCCGACGAGGTCACGCAGGCCCGCTACGCCCAGAAACGCGCGCGCTACGAAGAACTTCTGGCGAGCCGCACCGACCTCATCCCGCTCCCCGCCGAGACGCGCGACGGCTGCCCGGTCCCGCTGCGCGCCAACCTAGAGTTCCGCGAGGAACTGCCGCAGCTCGATGAGTATGGGGCCGAGGGGGTTGGACTTTTTCGGACCGAGTTGCTCTTCATGGCACAGGGCCAAGCGCTCGACGAGGAGGAGCAGGCCGCGATCTACCGCGAGACGATCCGCACCGCCGCGCCGCACCCCGTCACGTTCCGCCTAATCGACTTCGGCGGCGACAAGGTGCTGCACGTTGCACGCCGCGAGCCGAACCCGTTTCTCGGCTGGCGAGGCATCCGGCTCTTGATGGACCGCCCTGAACTCCTCAAGCCGCAACTCCGCGCGATCCTTCGAGCAGCGGTCGAAGGGCCGGTGCGCATTCTGATCCCGATGGTGACGGTCATCGAAGAGGTGCGCGCCTTCAAGAAAGTCTTGAACCAGGTGCTCGTGGACCTGGCCGGCGACGGCATCGCCCACGGCCGCGACGTGCAGGTCGGCGCAATGATCGAGGTCCCCGCCGCGGCGCTCCTCGCGCCCCGCTTCGCGCAGGAGGTCGATTTCCTCTCCATCGGCACGAACGACCTCACGAGCCTCACGCTGGGCGTGGACCGGGGCAACGACCTGGTGGCGGACCTCTACCGTGAGCTGCACCCCGGCGTGCTAATGCTGATCGCGCGGACGGTCGCGGCGGCCAACCGGCACGGGATCACGGTGAGCCTCTGCGGCGAGATGGCGAGCAAGCCCCGCATGGTACCGCTGCTCGTGGGGCTCGGCGTTCACGAACTCAGCATGTCGCCCGCCTATCTCCTCGATGTGAAGCGCGTCATCCGCGCGATGACGCAGCTCGAAGCCGAGGCGCTGGCGCAGGAGTCGCTCGCGCAGCCCAACGCCGCCGCCGTGGGCGAACTCCTCGATCAGTGGCTCCGCACCCACAATCGCGAACTCGCCTCCCTCTTCGACGACGACACCGCTTGACCTGATGGCGACTTACAGCCCCGCCGACTTCGAGGACAGCCCGTTCGACTACGGTCAGCGCGTCCGCGTCCACCTCTACTCGAAGGAAGGCTTCCTCATCAACACGATCACCGGTACGCTCAACGCCCGCGAGCCGCGCGTCAACGTGGCGCGCGATCCCGAGGGCCCGCCGCAGTACAAGACGCTCTACTGGGTAAAAGAACTCGATGGCTACGAGCGTCCGCACGAGGACCTGCCCGACACGATGGAGCCCGTCACCGAGGGTTGGTTCGCCGAGCAGGACATCGAGCCTGTGGACGAGCGCCTACCGCCCCATATTCTGTTCAACTGACATTGGTCATTGGTCATTGGTCATTGGTCATTGGTCATTGGTCATTGGTCATTGGTCATTGGTCATTGGTCATTGGTCATTGGTCATTGGTGAAAGGCGGCTGCTTTTTTGTTCCCGCTTCGGTTGATCCCCACGCGGGAAGCAGGCATCTTCCGCCTCACCGCCTCACCGCCTCACCGCCTCACCGCCTCACCGCCTCACCGCGCCATGTCACAGGGTGTTCGCCGCACGATCCTCGTCCTTTTGACTGCAGGCGTTGCGCTCGCGCTGCACCTCACGCTCGGCTGGGCGTGGAGTGTGCTCGGTGCCGTCCTCGGTGGCTTTGCGATGGGGCGGGGCGGAAGCGTCGTCGGAGCACTCGGCCTCGTGCTGCCCTGGGCCGGGCTCGTGCTCTGGAACCTCGCCTTCTACGGCCCGCCCATGGCGCGGATGACGGAAGCCGTCGGTGGCATCATCGGCGGGTTGCCCGGCTTCGCCGTGCCGCTACTCACGCTCGCCATCGCGCTTGTGCTCGGCACACTCGGAGGGGCGACAGGAGCCTCGCTGCGGAAGCAACTTGTTCCGGAGAAGGCTCCACAACCCGCAAGTTGACACCGAAGCACTCACCGGAATGGAGGTCCACCAACAGTTGAAGGAGATCCGAGCAGCGCTGGAAGAGCGAGGATTCGCGATCAGCGAGCGCTGCTTTTTCTCTGACGTTGGCTTCATGCCTCAGCACGTCGGAGATCTGGAGGCTTCCAAAACCCAGATCGTACCCATCTATTCGCAGATCACTGTCTACGCGGGCGTGAACTGCCAGCTTGAACTCCGTGCCACCTGGCATGGAGGTATACACTGGGTTCACCGTCCCTCCTCTGTGGAAGCGGCTATTGAAATAGCGACAGAAGCACTGGTTGGCGATCACTATCCTCCGCTTCACTGGACGGTCGTACAAGATCCTGGCGAGGTTCAGCCGCTTGTGGGCATTCCATACTCAGCGTTCCTCAACGCCTCTCCATTGGAGCAGGAGCGATTTCTCGCCATTGGCGGACGACGAAGCGACGAGCCGTAGTGGTGGCTCAGTCGAAGTCCGAGCAACTCATGAAGTAGTGGCACTTCGGGCAGCGGTACTTGCATTTCTGGTTCACGAGCCGCGTGCCGCAGTTGGGGCAGTGGTCCCAGTAACACTCGATGGGTGCTGGCCTTGACAGAGGCGCCTCAGGCTGCGCGATCTCCGGGAAGGGGAGCGTCTGTTGAGCGTGGTCCTGGATGGCTCTGGGCATGACGGATGGAGTCAAGCGGTACGGCGATCTCGAACAGTGAGCGCAATGGAGCAGCCAAGAGCCATCAGCGCCATGCCTACGGTCAGCACATCGACGACGGGTGGAGACCAATCGATCCCGGTGATACCGTCGAGAGCGTACTTCATGAACGAGGCCGGGAGATCAGTTTCGCCACGAGCGCGCTTCACATCCCAGTGCCAGTCGGTCAGTGGGCAGTAGCCGAGGCCGTAGACGAGCCCGAGGCCGAACCACGATACGAACGTCAGCCCCAGCGTGACGAGGTGCGCGCGACGCGTGCGGTGCCAGATCCAGCCCAGCGCGTTGAACACGACGAGCCCGCCGTGCGCGAACGTAAAGCCGAGGTCGAGGAGGAAG
>JBCCRG010000400.1:0-3981 GCA_039208155.1 Bacteroidota bacterium
CCTACGCCGACATCGAGGTGTTCACGCTGCCCGCCATCGAAGGCGACCGTCACCTGGCGACGCTCGCGCGGATGGGCCTCGCGGACACGCTCATGGCGCAGGAGGGCGGCGCGCCGCCCGAGGAGGTCGTGTCGGTCCGCACTCAGATCCCGCTCCGCCGCGTCGTCGAGGCAGCGCTGACGTACAGCGACCGGCCCGCGACGGACTACCTCACGCTGCGCTTCGGGCCGCGTACCCTGCGCGACGCGCTGGGCTCCGCTGGCGTGGACGATCCTGCCGCGCCCGTACCGATGAGTGGCCTCTACCTGGCGTGGACCCCCGAGCATCGCGGGGCCGACGCGCAGACCCGGCTCGATGGGTTCCTGGCGCTCCCGCCCACGCAGCAGGCCGACACCGCCTTCGCTGTCGCGACGCGGCTGCGCGACGACGACGCCTACCGGGCTCGCGAGCGCGAGCGGCTGCGGTTCCAGAGCCTCGGCATGACCGTCGACCAGCAGCGGGCCGCGACGGCGTCCTTCCCGACGGGCACCGCGCAGGCCTACGCCGACCTCCTCGTAGGCATCGCCACGCAAGCCGAGGCGGGGGATGCGGTGGCGACGCGGGTGGACGCCATCCTCGGCAACCCGCTCGACCTGTTCGCGCCGCTCGTCGGCGACGCGGCGGTGCGCGGCAAGGCGGGCGGCTTCACGGGCGTCCTCTCGATGGCCGCCTATGCCCGCCAGCCCGACGGGGCGGTCCGCGTGGCCGTGCTCCTCCTGCAGGATCTCCCGACGGCGGTGTTCATCGAGGTGGGGCGGCAGGCGCTCGACCAGGGCCTCCTCGCGGGCCTGCTCGGCAGTGATGCATTCTTCGAGCAGGCCAAGGCTGTCGCGGCGACACCGTAGGGCGACAGTGGGCAACAGTCTAGGAGATGGGTACTGCGCAGGCGTCGTAGCACCGAGGCCATAGCGCGGGCACGGGTACACAGGACACGCACAATCAGGCGATCCCCTATGGAATCAGCCAAAACGGTTGCATAGGTTGCTGTCTCTTCTTCATGTACGCCCTCCTGCCGTGCTTGCTGCCCATCTCCGACACGCCACGGCCGCGGTTCATCAGGCCCTAGAGCAGAGCGCCTCCATGGCGGTGCTGCTCACACCTGATCTGAACCGCGTAGCCTACCGGACCCACCTCGTCCGTCTGTACGGGACCGTTACGAGCCTCGAAGCGGGCCTATGGGCCGAGCCGGGCTGGCACCTGCTGCTCGGCGATACGGCCGACCGCCGCAAGACCCCCTGGCTCGTCCAGGATCTGGCCGACCTCGGCGTCCACGACGTAGCCGTGCTGCCGTGCGACGCTATCCGCACGCCGGATACGACGGCCCAGGCGCTCGGCGTCGCATACGTGCTGGAGGGGGCCACGCTCGGTGGGGCCATCATCGGGAAACACCTGCGGCGCTCGGCGGGCATCACGCCGGAGCGCGGGGGGCGCTACTACCACAGCTACGGCTCCGAACGCGGTCCGCGTTGGCTCCACATGCAGGCTACCCTCGACCGGTTCGGCACCGTCCACCCCGACGCGGTGGAAGAAGTCGAGCAGGCGGCGGCGACCACATTTGCAGCGATGCACGCGTGGATGGCGGCCTCCAGGGTGGGTTCGAGCAGGGCTAGGCGCGCCCGTGCAGCTAGCCACGTCGGTGCGCGGGCATGACGGGGACCTACCTTGCGCCTGAGCGCCCCGTCACGCTGACCAACTGCGACCGCGAGCCGATCCACATTCCTGCTACGGTGCAGGCGCATGGGGCCCTCTTGGTCGTTGATGCGGAGGGCACTATCGTCCAGGCGAGTGCCAGCACGGCCGCCTTTTTCGGCGCGGAAGCGCAGACGCTCCTCGGCAGCGCGGTGCGCGACCTCCTCGCCGACCCAGACGCCGCCCAACTCGACGTCGCCCTGACGGACGCCCCTGACGGGGCGTGGGACGCCTACAACCCGCTCGCCGTCGCGACGCGCACGGGTCGGCGCTGTAACCTGATCGGGCATCGGATTCCCGGCGGTGAACAGCGCCCCAGCTGCACTGTGCTCGAGTTTGAGCCAGCGGAGGACGCGTCGTGGTATCCCAACCCGCAGCCGGTGCAGCGCGCGATGGCGGCCCTCGACCGCGCCGCGACCGTCGAGGCACTGCAGGACGCCGTCGTGGCTGAGGTGCGGCGGCTCACCGGCTTCGACCGTGTGATGCTCTACCGCTTCGATCCGGACTGGAACGGGACCGTCGTAGCCGAGGCGGCAGGGGAGGGGCTCGGCCGCTTCCTCCACCTGCGCTTCCCCGCCACGGACATCCCGACGCAGGCGCGCGCGCTCTACCTCCGCAACCGCCTCCGCCTCATCCCGACCGTCGAGGGCGACGCCGTACCGCTCGTGCCCAGGGAGGACCCGGCCACCGGCGTGCGCCTCGACCAGAGCGCGTGCGTGCTCCGCAGCGTCTCGCCGATCCACCTGCAGTACCTACAGAACATGGGCGTCGCGGCGTCGATGTCGATCTCGGTGGTGAACGAGGGGCAGCTCTGGGGGCTCATCGCGTGCCATCATTACGCGCCGCGCTACGTGCCGTACCGCCTGCGTGCGGCAGCGGGCCTGCTCGGGCAGGTCTTCGCGATGCAGCTGGCCATCAAGCGGCAGCAGCAGGCCACGGCGGCGACCTCCGAAGCCCGGCGTGCCCTCGCCCGGCTCGTGGAAGACCTCGTCGCGGCCGACCGGCTTGCGCCGGTGCTGTCGGGTCCTGCACCGGGTGTCTCGCCGCTGCTCGACCTCGTCGAGGCGGACGGGGCAGCCGTGTGGCTGGAGGATGACCTCCAACGCATCGGGGACGCGCCCGACGACCAGGCGACGCATGCTATCCTGACGTGGCTAGCCCAGCGCGCCGACTCCCTCGACCCCGGGGCGCTAGATGGGGAGAAGGTGGTGCAGACCGACCGGCTGGGCGAGGTGCTCCCCGACGACCTCGCGGGCGTCGTCGGCGGAACGGCGGGGCTGCTGGCCGTGCCCATCGCGGCGGACTGGTCGAGCGCGCTGGTCTGGTTCCGTCGCCCCGTGACGCAGACGGTGACGTGGGGCGGCGAGCAGAAGCCGACCACGCAGGAGGCCGACGGGACGCTCACGCTCCATCCGCGCGCGAGCTTTACCGCGTGGCAGGAGCGCGTGGAGGGGCGCGCCGTAGCCTGGTCCGATTCCGAAGTCGAGATCGCGCGGGAGCTGAGCCGGGCGCTCGTCCGGGTCGTGCTCCAACGGGCGGACGAGCTCGCCCGCGTCAACGCCGACCTCACGCGCTCCAACGCCGAGCTCGACGCGTTCACCTACATCGCCAGCCACGACCTCAAGGAGCCGCTGCGGGGCATCACCAACTACGCGCAGTTCCTCATCGAGGACTACGCCGACGAACTCGGCGAGGACGGGCAGGCCAAGCTCCTCACCATCACCCGGCTCGGCCAGCGCCTCGACAGCTTCATCGACTCGCTGCTGACCTACTCCCGCGTCGGCCGCCTCGACTTCGAGCAGGTGCCCGTGGACCTGGAGGCGGCCGTCGCCGAGGCGCGCGAGTTGCTCGTCGCTCGCCTGACTGAGCGGGGCGGGACGGTGGCCACGTCGAGCACGCTGCCGACGGTGACCGGCGACCCGGGCCGCATCGTGGAGTTGCTCACGAACTTGATCTCGAACGGGCTGAAGTACAACACCGCCCCCGTGCCCCACATCGAGGTCGGCGTGCTCCCGCCCGAGGCGTACACCGACGCGCAGGCAGAGCGGGTGCCAGCGGAGCACGTCCTGCTCTACGTCCGCGACAACGGCATCGGCATCCGCGAGCGGCACTTGGAGTCCATTTTCGGCATCTTTCGCCGTCTCCACGGACGCGACCGCTACGGCGGGGGAACCGGAGCCGGGCTCACCATCGTCCGAAAGATTGCCGAACGCCACGGAGGCGTCGTCTGGGTCGAGTCCACCTTCGGGGAGG
>JBCCRG010000401.1:0-3977 GCA_039208155.1 Bacteroidota bacterium
CTCGATACCGCGCTCGTCGTTGCCGCGTGCCAGGTGGATAGCCGCGATGTTGTTGTGCGTGGAGGGAAGCTCCTCCGGATCGTAGGCGGTCAGAAGCGGAACCGCCTCCTCCAGGACCACCAGAGCGTCGTCGTACCGGTCGGACTCGGAGAGGGCGGTGCCGTAGCTGTTGAGTGCCCGCGCGAGGGTAGCCTGCGCCAGCGAGTCCGGTTGCAGGCGCAGCGCGGCGATGGCGCGCTCGTAGTAGGGGGACGCCTCGGTGTCGTCGCCCCGGTAGTCGTGGGCGAGCGCGATGAGGTAGAGCGCGCGCCCGAACGCGGCGTCGAGCGAGTCGGGCGTGAGCGCGAGCGCGCGCCGGGCGTGGTGCTCGGCCTGCTCGGTGTCGCGGAAGCCGAGGTAGATGTCGCTCATCGTGGCGTGGACCTGCCGGGCGACGGTGGGCTGGCCCGCCAATTCGTCGTCAATGCGCAGCGCGGCGCTATCGAGAACGACCCCGATGGGGCGTGAGGGGTCGGCCTCCTCCAGGTCAGCCTGCAGCATTACCGATTCGAGGAAGTCCATCGCGGCTCCCGCGTCGCGGAGGGCCGTCTGCGTCGCGTCCCGTTCCATCGCCGCGATGTCACGCTCGGCGGCAGCGATGCGGGCTTGCCACACCGTCCCAGCCAGGCCCAACAGAAGCGCTACGAGCAGCGCAGCGCCTGCCGCCACACCCGAGCGGTGGCGCTGGGCAAACTTGCGGAGGCGGTAGCCCGTCGTGTCTGGCCGCGCCATCACCGGTAGGCCCTCGGCGTGGCGGCGCAGGTCGTCGGCGAGGTCGGCGGCGGAGCGGTAGCGGCGCGCGGGTTCTTTGCGCAGCGCCTTCAACACAATCGTGTCGAGATCGCCTCGCAGCCGCTTAGCAAGACGCGCCGGATCGGTCTGAGCAGACGGGGCCGCGACCCGGACCGCTGTGCTGGGCTTCGTCGGGGTGGACTCCAGGACGGCGCGCCCCACGGCCGTCGCCGAGTGGTCCTCGATGTGGTACGGGCGCTGTCCGACGAGCAGTTCGTAGAGCACGACGCCAAGCGCGTACACGTCGGTCGCCGTCGTGACAGCCTCGCCGCGGATCTGCTCCGGCGCGGCATACTCTGGCGTCATGAGCGCCTGCCCCGTCCGCGTCACCGGCACGGGGTCCTCTTCGTCCTCGGAGAGAAGTTTGGCGATGCCAAAGTCGAGGAGCTTCACGACCGGCCTGCCATCGCTATCCCCGGCAACGAAGATGTTCGAGGGCTTGAGGTCGCGGTGGACGACGAGGTTTTGGTGCGCGTAGGCGACCGTCTCGCAGACGGTGCGGACGAGCGCGAGGCGGTCGGCGAGCGGGAGGGCGCGCTCGCGGCAATAGGTCGTGATCGGCACGCCCTCGACGTACTCCATCACGAGATAGGGCTGGCCGACGCGTGCGCCCGGTGCGGGTGCCGTCACCCCGCCGTCGAGGAGTCGCGCGATGTGGGGGTGATCGAGGCCCGCCAGGATGCGGCGCTCCGCGCGGAAGCGGCGGTGCTGGTCATCCGAGACGACGCCCGCGCGCATCAACTTCACGGCTACGCGCTGCTCGAAGAGGCCATCGGCACGCTCGGCGAGCCAGACCGTGCCCATGCCGCCGCGTCCGATCTCGCGGACGAGCCGGTAGGGACCGATGTCAGGGAGCGGGGCCGCCTCTGCGAGTGCCGCCGGGGCGAGGTCGAAGGCGCCGCTCGCAAACCGCTGCGACGACTCCGCCGCCTCGTGCGCCGCGAGCAGCCGCTCCACCTCCGCGATCAAGGTCGGATCATCCGCGCACGCCTCGCGCAAAAACGCCGCGCGGTCGTCGCCCGCGCGTTCGAGCGCGTCGCCGAGGAGGCCGGAGAGGCGTGCCCAGCGTTCGGGAGTGGGGTTCGTCGTCGCCATAGCGTAGGGGGGCTGGGAGCTACACAGCAAGCAGCGCCGTCTCGTGGGCGGTGTCGCTCGTCACGTCTTCCGCGCTCATCCACACGGTCACGCCTGCATACGTCCGCACCATTACGCCTCGCCCAGGGCTTGCTGGAGCCAGGCCTGGGCTGCGGCCCAGTCGCGCCAGGCTGTCGCCGACGAGATGCTGAGGAGGTCGGCCACCTCGGGCAGCGTGAACCCGGCGAAGTAGCGCAACTCCACCACCTGCGCCTGGCGCGCGCTGAGCTGTGCAAGCTGTCCCAAAGCCTCGTCCAGTGCCACGATCTCCTCCGAGCGTGTGTCTGGCACGAAGCCGCCGTCCTCGAACGTGGCCGCGTCCACGCCGCCGCCGCGCTTCACAGCGAGGCGCCGCCGGGCATAGTCCACGAGGATCTGCCGCATGGCCTGCGCCGCGATCCGGAAGAAATGGCTGCGGTTGGCGTAGTGGCCGTCGGCGTGGGCGAGCTTCTCGTAGGCCTCGTGCAGCAGCGCCGTCGTGTTGAGCGTGGCTGGCCCGTGCTGACGCTGGCGCTGGCGGTGCGCGAGCGCATGCAACTCGGTGTAGAGCAGGGGCAGCAGCGCGTCCAGGGCTGCCGCGTCGCCCTCGTTGGCGGCGGCGAGCAGGCGGGTGACCTCGTGCGAGGGGAGAGGCATGGCGCAGGAACGTGGGCGACGGCAAGGGCACCGTGCGACAGCACCGTGGGGGCGTCCGCGCGAAGATACTGCTCAGCACGGAGACGCCCCGGCCGATGGAGAGACACGCGGCTTCGCAAGGCGTGCTCGGCTGGGAGGGGCGGAGGCGTTTCTTCATGCGCAGCTGCCTCATTCTGTGAAAAGGTTTGCAAGGCATCGTGCAAAGCGTCATATTCCCTGGGGAAGCGCTTTCCTGCGCACCTCCTCAACCCCGTCTCTGCTGCGTCTCCCGCGCCGCCCTGTTTCACCCTGCCCCCTCCTCCTCGACTATGAGCCGATTCCTACTCCTGGCATGCTGTCTGGTCGCGGCCCCGCTCGCGAGCGCACAGATCAGCCTCCCCATCACCTTCGAAGAAAGCATCGACTACGAGCTCGTCGACTTCGGCGGAGCCATGTCGATGCTCGTCGCCGATCCGACCGACGCGTCCAACACGGTCGTCCAGAGCGACCGGCCCGCCGACGCGGCCTGCTTCGCAGGCACGACCGTGGCCGACATGACGGGCTTCGGCTCGCCCATTCCCTTTTCTGAAGGCGCAACCACGATGTCGATCCGCGTGTGGACGCCGTTCGCGGGTACGTCGGTTCGCTTCAAAGTTGAGAACGTCGACGACGCAAGCCAGAGCGTCGAGACGCAGGTCGCCACGACCGTCGGCGGGGAGTGGGAGACGCTCGTCTTCGACTTCGCCAACCAGGTCCCGGGCACGGCCGAGCTGAACTTCGACCTCACCTACACGAAGGGCTCCATCTTCTTCAACTTCCAGTGCCCGAGCGAAGTCCCGGTCGCGGCCGCGACCTACTACTGGGACGACGTGAGCTTCGGCGGCACGCCGACCTTTACGAGCCTCGCGGCGGCGCGTGCGCTGGGTGACGGCGCTGAGGTGACGGTCGTCGGTACGGTCACGCGCGCCAAGGGCGCCTTTACCTACGTCCAGGACATCACGGGCGGCCTCACGATCCGCCAGACGTCGGGCATGTTCGCCGACCAGGTCGCCGACGGTACGATTGCGCCGGGCACCAACCTCGTCCTCACGGGCACGCTTTCGTCGTTCAACAACCTCCAGCAGCTCAACGGGGGCAACCTCACGAGCTACACCGTCGGCGGCGACGGCGGCTCGCCCGCGCCCACGGTGATCTCGGTGCAGCAGCTCCTCGACAACGGCGAGAACTACGAGGGCGAAGTCGTTTCCGTCTTTGGCCTCACGACCGGCGCCATGGGCACCTTCGAGGCCAGCACCAACTACGACGTCACCGACGGCGGTGGCACCGGTACCCTCCGCGTAGTGAGCGCCGACGATTCCGACGTGGACGGCCTGCCCATCCCGGGCGGCGTCTTCGAC
>JBCCRG010000402.1:0-3977 GCA_039208155.1 Bacteroidota bacterium
GTAGAGGGCGTCGAACTCCGCATCGAGGAACTGCACCTCGACGGGATAGTCCGTGAACGTGGCGACGTGCGCTTCGAGCGCGGCGAGCGTGGCAGGCAGGTCGCCCGGCTGGATGCGCGCGGTGACGTAGCTCACCCATTCATGCTCCAGCCGGATCATGATCGGCGCGATAGGGAGATGCATCGAGTGCTGGTGGAAGTCCCGCACGACGCCAACGATGGTGTAAGGCTCGTCGCCCCCCCGGTCGATCCACTTGCCGACGGCCTCCTGCGGCGTCCAGCCCATATCCCGCACCGCCGTCTCGTTGAGGAGGAGCACGAGGCTCGTGTCTGGGTCGATGGTGCGGTCGAAGGTGCGCCCAGCGACGAGGTTGAGCCCGAACACGTCGAGTACGTCGTGCGTGGCGGACATCTGGTAGAACGTCATGTCCTCCTCCAGGCTCTCCGGGTGGCCCTCCCACGTGTCGAGGCGGGTGCTGGAGCTGATGTTCGTCGGGAGCTCGCCCACGGACGCGGTGGTGATGACCGAGGCCTCGGACGCCCAGCGCTCTTCGATGGCGCCGATGTGATCACGGAGCGACCAGTCGGAGAGCCGCATCGTGACGACGTTCTCGCGCTCGTAGCCGGGATCGCTCTGCGACACGAACCGGAGCTGCTGGAACACCACGAGGCTGCCCACGACGAGCACGATCGACGCGGCGTACTGCCCCACGACGAGCACGCGCTGGAGCATGGGGCGCGAGCGGCTTCCGCGAAGCGTGCCCTTGAGCACCTGCATCGGCTCCAGCCGCGCCATGAAGAGCGCCGGGTAGCTCCCCGCCACAACGCCCACCGTCAGCACGAGCAGCGCCAAGCCCGGCACGAGCCAGCCGCTCGTGTAGGGAATAGAAAGCGGACGCTCGACGAGCTCACCGAACATCGGCAGCAGGGCGCGCACGAGCACGAGCGCCAGCACGAGCGCCAGCGTGGCCATCAGCACCGACTCGCCGAGGAACTGCGCGACGATCTGCCCGCGCTTCCCGCCAATCGCCTTGCGGACGCCGACCTCCTGCGCGCGCTTGATCGAGCGCGCGACGGCGAGGTTGGTGTAGTTGACGCAGGCCAAGAGCAGGATCACGACGCCGATGAAGCCGAAGAGCCACACCATCCCCTGATTCCCCTGGGTCCCGATGTCGAAGTTGACGTTCGAGCGAAGGTGGATGTCCGCCATCGCCTGCACCTCGTACTGGTTGCGCTCCGCCTGGGGCGTGTCCGGCGAGTTCCACTCGCTCGAGCCGTCGTAGAGATAGCGCGAGAGCAGGTCCGGCATCTGCGCATCCAGCGCGGCCGGGTCGGCACCGTCGGCGAGCGTGAAGAAGGTCTGCCACGAGTTGTTATTCCAGCGCTCCAGGTCGTCCGTGAAGTAGCGCTGGGAGAGGATGCACGCGAGGAAGGTGTACTGCACCGTACTCGCCTCCGGTGGCGACGCCACGATGCCGGTGACCGTGAAGTCGTTCTCGCCGTCGAGGCGCACGGTCTGGCCCATCGGATCGGTGTCGCCGAAGAGCTTGGCAGCAACGTCTTCCGTGAGCACGACCGACGCGGGCTCGGCAAGTGCGGTCGCGGGATCGCCTTGCAGGAGCGTAAAGCCCTCGAAGACCGTGAAGAAGTCGGTGCTCGCCCAGAGGCCCCGTTCGTAGGCGTGCGTCTGGCCGACGCTCAGCAGCGCGCGGTAGTAGGTGAACGTAGTTGCATGGGTGACCTCGGGGTAGTCGGCGACGAGCGCGCCCGCGAGCGGCGCAGGCGTCACGGCGAAGCGGTCCGACCCCATGAACATGTTGCCGGGCTGCTGCTGCACGACCCGGTGGATACGGTCGAGGTTGGGATGGACCTGGTCGTAGGTGACCTCGTGCTGCACGAAGGCCGCGATCAGCAGGAAGCACGCGAGCCCGAGCGCGAGCCCGAGCACGTTGATGGCGGCGTAGCTCTTCTGCCGCCGGAGCGTCCGCAGCGCGATGAGGAGGTAGTTCTTGAGCATGAGGTCGAAGGTCTGGGGTCGTGGGTCGCAGGTCAGGGAGAGACGGAGGCACGACCTGCGCCCGTCAACCTGCGAGGATCCATCCATACACAAGGGATGAACCAACTAGACCTGCGTCACCCTAGGCACAACAAAGCCTGCCCAACTGTGCGGTTTCGCACAGCCGATGCGCGCTCTCAGACCTATGACCTGCGACCTAGGACCTGCGACGCCGCGCTAGCGGCCTACTCGTACCGCAGCGCCTTCACGGGGTCCGTCGTGGCGGCGCGCAGGGCGTGGCCGCCGACGGTCAGCAGGGCGATGGCGAAGGCCAGGCCGCCCGCGACCAGGAAGACGCCCACGCCGATGTCGATGCGGTAGGCAAAGGCGTCGAGCCAGCGGTCCATCGCCAGGTAGGCGAGCGGGGCCGCCACCACGGTCCCGATGAGCACGAGGCGCACGAAGTCGCGGGCGAGCAAGCCCACGAGGCCTGGCACGCCCGCGCCGAGCACCTTACGCACGCCGATCTCCTTCGTGCGCTGCTGCGCGGCGTAGGCGGCCAGCCCGAAGAGCCCGAGGCACGCCACCACGATGGCCAGCGTCGCGAACGTACCGAAGAGCGCGCCGAACTGCTCCTCGGCGCGGTACTGCGCGTCGAAGGCGTCGTCGAGGAAGCGGTAGAGGAACGGCCGGTGCGGCGCGAGCGTGGCCCATGCCGCCTCCACCAACTCGACGGCCTCCTCCGCCCGCGCGGCGTCGACCTGGAGCACGAGCTGGCCCAGCCACGGCGAGACGCGGAACGAGAGCGGGCGCACCTCGTGGTGCAGCGACTCGTGGTGGAAGTCCCGGACGATGCCGACCACGGTGCCGCTGCGGCCCCACTGCTCGAACGGCTTGCCGACGACCTCGGCCGGGTCCGCGTAGCCGAGCGCGCGCGTCGCTGCCTCGTTGAGGATCAGCGCCTCCTCGGCGTCCCTCTCGAAGTCGGGGCTGAAGAGCCGCCCGGCGGCCACCTCCACGTCGAGTTGCGTCAGGAAGGTGTCATCGACTTCGAACAGCCCGAAGTCCATGGCCTGCATCGCGCCAAGGGGGTCCTCGACGCTGGTCCCGGCGTTGGGGAAGAACCCGCCCGGGACGCTGCGGGTGGCTGACACTTGCTCCACCACCGGCAGCGCGGCGAGGGCCTGCTTGACGGCGTCCATGTTCTCCGTGACCACCTCGTCGTGCCCGAAGTCGACGATGAGCTGCTGGTCGTCGAAGCCGAGCGTCTCGCTCTGGAGGTAGCGCAGCTGCTGCTCCACGATGAGCGTCCCCACGATCAGCACGATGGCGATGGTGAACTGACCGACGACGAGCCCCTTCCGCAGCGCCTGACCGCGCCGCGACGTAGCGAAGGCGCCTTTGAGCACGGAGGCGGGCCGGAACGCCGAGAGCACCGCCGCCGGGTAGCTGCCCGCAAGCAGCCCCACGAGGATCGTCCCCACCACGAGCGCGCCCACCATTGGGAGGCTCGTCAGGGCCCCGCCCGCGATCTCTTTGCCTGCGAGGTCCTGGAAGAAGGGGAGCAGGCTCTCGGCCAGGACCACGCCTAGGATAGCCGCGGCGTTCGCCAGGAGCAGCGCCTCGGCCAGGAACTGCCGGACGAGGCTGGTCCGCGTCGCGCCGATGCTCTTGCGCACGCCGACCTCTTTCACCCGCTTCGTCGCACGCGCCGTCGCCAGGTTCATAAAGTTGACGCAGGCGATCAGCAGGATGAACAGCCCGACGAACCCGAAGAGGTAGAGGTAGGTGCTGTTGCCGCGCGGCCCCGCCGCGAAGCCGCCTGTGGGGCTGAAGTAGGCCGCGGTGATCGGCTCCCACCGGAGGGTGAACGACTGCGGCCACTCGCGCATCGCCTCGCCGTGGTGGCGCTGGACGAACGCGGGCATCTTCGCCTGGAACGCCTCGCCAGACGCGTTCTCGGCGAGCAGGACGTAGGTGAA
>JBCCRG010000403.1:0-3948 GCA_039208155.1 Bacteroidota bacterium
CCAACTCGAATGGCTCTGCCACGGCTAGGAAGCGCCGGTCTGACGCAGCGTTGGAGGTCCCTGCTCCGTCTAAGTCAAACTCGCTCCACGAGGCAAACGCCTCCGGTGCGCCCGGCCACTGCCAGGTGGTCGGAGCGGCGGCGGGGTCATCGGGGTTGTAGCCGAGACCACCAACCGACAGCGGCGTACCGTCGGGAAAACGGAAGTTCAGGTAGGCGTAGGCGTGCTCTGCCGAGGTCGGCACGCCTCGTTCGGAGGTGTCGTTCTCGTAGTAGAAAGCCCCGGAAGCCCCGCTGAGAATATCGATGCCGAGCGCGGGCGGTTGATATCCGAATGTGGCCTCGTCCACGAGGTCTCCGTTGTAGACGAAGGCCATGCCGCGCGCCGGATCGCTGCCCATGTAGTCATCGGTGGCGCTGCCGACCGCGGCATCCGTGAAGAGGCCGAAGCGTGTGTTTTCGACAGTGTAGGCGTTCGGGTTCTCGAACGTGTAGCGGTAGAACGTCGCGAAGCCTACCGCCGGGCGCGATACGGCGAAGGTGTGGGCTGTGACGCGCACGGTGAGCCCTAGCGGCTCCGCGCCGCTCCAGCGGTGCTCATTGCCCCTGTCGTTCATTACCCAGAAGGCTGCTTGGTGGCCGTAGACCCGGGGCGTCTCGCCGTCGCCAGGTTCGTAGGTACCGTCGCCGTCGAGGTCGTTGAAGGGAGCGCCGAGGCTGGCGGGCCAGTCGGCAACATCGCCGGTGAGCGTACCGTCTCGCTCGCTGGTGACCACCCAGATGCGGTCGAAGGGCGTGCAATCGCTAGGCGCGCCGCCGTCCGCGTTCAGAGGGCCGGGCCACCACTCCCAGTCGGCGTAGTCTGCTCCAGCGAAGCGGAGCTCGCCGTTCACGGTGCCGCCGACCCAGATGCTCGCCGACGAGATCGCCTGAGCATCCGAGTCCCGTGGTACCTCGTAGACCGGGTCGCCGCTCCCCCCAAAGAGGCCACCGGTGTTGTAGAGCCGCGCCCGAGCGCCTCCGATATCGAGGTCAGCGGAGGCCGTGCCCGGGCTGCACGTCCCGATGCCTGCTCGTGCGCCAGTAGCGCTTGCCGGTGTGCTCTGCGTGCTCGTCTGAGCGTGGGTCCCGCCCGCCGCGAGGGTGAGTGAGACCAAGAGGGTGATTGGTCGGACCATCAGAGGGAAGGCGTGGCCGCAGGGTGCGGTCGGGGAAGCCAGGTCGCGTCGTCCAAGTGCTGTGGAGGCTCAGCCTCGGGGGCGTGATCCGTTGAGGAGCACACAGCACCGTAGGTGTCGGATCCCGGCATCCAGGGCCAGGAGCTCACGCCGCGGGGGCACTGCCAGTTGGGGATAAACTCGGGTGAAATCAGCCCTCAGGTTCCGCAGCAGGGCGAGCAGAGAAAGCGGAGAGAGGACGGCACAGCTAGTGCCCAGCGGTGGCTTTTTGGTCTTACCGATCGCGAAGTCACGCGGTCGCGTGCCAACAGTGTATAGGCGACCAAAAGGTTAGGAGCGCGAAGCTAAGGGCTTGTTCAAAAAAAACCAAGCCCCGACCCTGGAGTCGAGGCTTGGAAGTCGTTATGAACGAAGAGTTCGCGACTAAAGTCGCGCTGTCACCGACTTGCGCTTGAGCGCCGAAAGCCAACGCGTGATGTCGATCTCCTTCGGGCAGGCCTGCACGCAGTTGAAGATGGTGTAGCACTTCCAGAGGCCGTCCTTCGAGTCGACAACCTTGAGGCGCTCCTCGCTCTCCGAGTCGCGGCTGTCGAAGACGTAGCGGAACGCCTTCAGCATGGCGGCTGGGCCTAGGTAGTCGGGATCCGCCCAGGTGCTCGGGCACGAGTGCGTGCACGCGCCGCACATGATGCACTTCGTCGCGTCCTCGATGATCGCGTGCTGCTGCTGGCTCTGGAACCGCTCCTTCTCCGGGGCAGGCGTGTCGTTGATGAGCCACGGCATGATGGCTCGGTACTTCGCAAAGAACTTGCTCTGGTCGATCACGAGGTCTTTGATGACCGGGGCCGCCGGGAGCGGCTCGAACGTGACCGTGCCGCCGTCCTTTGTACCGAGGTCGTGAAGGAGGATCGAGCAGGCGAGCTTGTTCTCGCCGTCGATCTTCATTGCGTCCGAGCCGCAGATGCCGTGCGCGCAGGACTTGCGGAAGGCGAGCGAGCCATCGAGGTGCCACTTGATGTAGTGGAGCAGGTCGAGGGCGCGGTCCATCGGATCGGTCGGAACCTGGAAGGACTCCCAGCGCGGCTTCTCGTCGAACTGGGGGTTGAAGCGCTGTACCTTGACCGTGACGGTCATCGTAGGCGCGCCCGCCGGGGCGGCCTTCGGCTTACCGTTGGCGCTGCCGTTCGCAGCAGTGGTGGGAGCAGGCGCGGTCGTCGTTGCCATGGGGTTGATGCGGGTGAGGTGGTCGGGCGTGAAAGCCCTAGTCCCTAGTACTTGCGCTCCTTAGGCTGGAAGCGGGTGATGGTGACGGGCTTCTCGCCCATATCGATGGTGCCGTTGCCGTCGCTGAAGAAGAGCGTGTGGCGGAGCCACGCGTCGTCGTTGCGCTTCGGGAAGTCCTCGCGGAGGTGCGCGCCACGGCTCTCGGTACGGTGGCGGGCGCTCCCGGCGATGGCCTCGGCGTAGTCCACCATGAAGCCGATCTCGACGGCGTCCATGAGGTCGGTGTTGAAGCGCGTGCCCTTGTCCTGCACGACTACGTTGCGGGCGCGCTCGCGGAGCACCTGGAGGTCACTCATCGCTTCGGAGAGCGTGTCCTCGTTGCGGAAGACCGAGACGTTCTTCATCATCGTCTCCTGGAGGTCGGTCCGCACGGCGACGGTCGGCTCGCCCTTGTCACGGCTGAGCAGCTCGTCGAGCAGCTCGCGGGTGCGCTTCTCCGGGTTGTCGACCATCGGGTGGAGCGTCTTGCCCTCGTTGATGGCGCGGGCCATCGCCATGCCGGTGCGGCGACCGATCACCACGAGGTCGAGGAGCGAGTTCGTGCCCAGGCGGTTCGCGCCGTGGACGCTCACGCAGCCGCACTCGCCGCAGGCGTAGAAGCCCTCCACGAAGTCGTCGGGGTTGGTGTTGTCCGTACCGCGCACAACCTGGCCGTCCACGTTGGTCGGGATGCCGCCCATCGCGTAGTGGCACGTCGGGGCGACGGGGATCGGCTGTTTGACGGGGTCGATGCCGAGGTAGACGCGGGAGAACGTCGAGATCTCCGGGAGCTTGTGCTCCAGCACGTCCTTGCCGACGTGCGTCATGTCGAGCACGACGTGGTCGCGGCCCTTGATGCCGCGGCCCTCGCGGATCTCCTTGTAGATGCACTGCGACACCATATCGCGCGGCGCGAGGTCCTTCACCGTCGGCGCGTAGCGCTCCATAAAGCGCTCGCCGTCGGAGTTGCGGAGGATGCCGCCCTCACCGCGTGCGCCCTCCGTGATGAGGATGCCGAGGCGGTAGAGGCCCGTCGGGTGGAACTGCACGAACTCCATATCCTGCAGCGGGATGCCCGCGCGCAGCACCATGGAGAAGCCGTCGCCCGTGCCCGCGTGGGCGTTGGACGTCGTCTTGAACGCGCGGCCGTAGCCGCCGGTGGCGAAGCAGGTGATCTTCGAGTGGAACGTGTGGACCTCGCCCGTGAGGATTTCGTAAGCCACGCAACCCACGCACGCGCCGTCCTCGTTCATCACGAGATCGAGCACCTGGAATTCGTCGTAGAAGTTGACGTTCTGCTTCACGCACTGCTCGTAGAGCGTGTGCAGGATCATGTGGCCGGTACGGTCGGCGGCGTAGCAGGCGCGGCGGACGGGGGCCTCGCCGAAGTTACGGGTGTGCCCACCGAAGCGGCGCTGGGCGATCTTGCCCTCCTTCGTGCGGCTGAACGGCACGCCGTAGTGCTCGAGTTCGATGATCGTGCGCGGGGCGTCCTGGCAGAGGATCTC
>JBCCRG010000404.1:0-3946 GCA_039208155.1 Bacteroidota bacterium
CTCGACTCGTGGTACGTCCGCCTCATGGCCGAGTATGGGCGCTACGGGATGTGGCTCTACGTGATGGGGCTGCTGGCGGTGCTCGCGGGCGCGGCGCGGCGGATGCTGGCCGTGAAGGACCGCGCGCTCCAGCACACGCTGCTGGCGCTGCTGGCGGGCGCGTGCGGCATCGCCGCGGCGAGCTACGGTAACCAGGTCCTCGGCCAGATGCCGACCTCGCCGTTCATCTATGTGAGCATCGCCGCGTGCTACCTCGCACCCTACCTGGAGCGGGAGACGCAGGACGGTGCGGTGCAGGGCGACAAGGCGGCCTGAGTTCCCACCCGGCGATGTCCAAATCGTGACGGCGGCCAGCGCCACGTCCCTGCCGAGATTCAGCACCCGTGCTCGCGGATCACCGCCAGGTCCGGACGTGCCGCTACGGGGGTCGCCGTGAGCCACGCCTGCCAGCCGCGCTCGATCTCAGCGAGGGAGCGCGCGTAGACCTCCTCGATGGTCGCGGAGCCGCCCGTCCACAGCGTCCGGAGCCGGGCGAGCCCGTGCGTCTCCAGCAGGTAGGCGACGGCCGACCCGGAGAGGAGGTACGTGTCCAGGTCGTCGTGGCTGTAGAAGTCGTGCACGAGCGTGTCGAGTGGGAGGCCATCGCCTGCGGTGACCAGCGCGGCGGCGGTGGCGCGCACCGTCGCCCCCTGGCACGTGTTGCCGAGGGCCGTGGCGAGGCCCTCCCGGAGCCACGTCTCCCGCCGCCACGCCGCCGCACTCGTCGGGCTGCCGATCTGGCCCCAGTGCTGCACGGTGACGGCGTGCACGAATTCGTGCCGCTCTACCGGCTCCGGCTCGTCTTCGTTGACCACCAACAGAATCGTCGGCGAGGCGGGGTCGGTGATCCCGATGGCGCCGCGCTCCTGCCCGGTGAGGCGCGCCATCTCCGCGCGGCTCCCCACGTAGAACACCCGCACGTGCCTCTGCGGAGCCTCCCCGAGCGCATCGAGGACGTAGGCGTAGGCGTGCTCGCTCCGCTCAAAGAGCGCGGCGGCGTGGCGGTCGGCGTAGCTCCCCGGCTGCGTGTAGATCGTGACCGTGTCGCCGGAGAGCGGACGCCAGGTGAACGCGGGGGCCTCCAACGCGCGGAGCGCCAGCCCAGTGGGTGGCGCGGGCGGGATCCGAACGGGATCGCTCGCACAGCCTACCAGCGCGACGAAGAGGGCGAGCAGCAGGCGCGTCATGGGCGTACGAAGCGGTACGAGGTGGGCGGAAGAGGAGCGCCCCCGCGCGTCGTACGCTCAGGCCGGGCTCAGCGCGGCGAACTCGACGCCGAGGTGGCGCAGGGCGCTCTCGAAGAGCGGGCGGCCGTCGGCGCGGCCCAAGAGCGGGTCGCAGTGGCGCTCGGGGTGCGGCATCATGCCCAGCACGTTGCCCGCAGGGTTGACGATCCCCGCGATGTTGCGCGCCGAGCCGTTCGGGTTGGCCTGCGGCGTGATCTGGCCGTCGGGCGTGCAGTAGCGAAAGACGACGCGGCCCTCGCGCTCCAGCGTGTCCAGTGTCGCCTCGTCGGCGACGTAGTTGCCATCGCCGTGCGCGACGGGGATCATGAGCACGTCGCCCTCGTCGAGCGTGTTCGTGAACGGCGTTGTGGCGTTCTCGACGCGGAGGTGCACGTCCTTGCAGACGAACCGCAGCGAGGCGTTGCGCATCAGCGCGCCCGGCAGCAGGCCCGCCTCGCAGAGCACCTGGAAGCCGTTGCACACGCCGAGCACGAGGCCGCCTGCGTTCGCAAACCGCACCACGTCTTTCATGACGGGGCTGAAGCGCGCGATGGCGCCCGAGCGGAGGTAGTCGCCGTAGGAGAACCCGCCCGGCACGATCACGAGGTCGGCGTCGCCCACGGAGGCTTCCTTGTGCCACACGAAGCGCGCGTCCTGCCCGAAGATGTGCTTCGCGGCGTGGTAGGCGTCGTGGTCGCAGTTGGACCCAGGAAAGACGAGGACGGCGACGGAAGCCATCGGGGTAGGGGGTAGAATGTGGGGCGTAGGGCGTGGGGTAAGTTACATCGTGGTTCAAACGAATCGGCTTGCGCTCGCGTTACTCCCTACCCCCTCCTCCCTACCCCCTCTCCTGCATGATTCCCCGCGCGCTCTTTCGGAAGATCCGCCGCATTGAGGTGCGGACGAAGGGGCTCGTGCACGACGTGTTCGGCGGGGAGTACCACTCCGCGTTCAAAGGCCGCGGCATCGAGTTCGCCGAGGTGCGGCCCTACCAGCTCGGCGACGACATCCGGACCATCGACTGGAACGTGTCCGCGCGGACGGGCGAGACGCACGTGAAGGTCTACGAGGAGGAGCGCGAGCAGACGCTCATCCTGGCCGTGGACGTGTCCGGCTCGGGCGACTTCGGCTCGGTGGGCCGCGCCAAGCGCGAGATCGCGGCCGAGGTGTGCGCGGTGCTCGGGTTCTCGGCGCTTCAGAACGGCGACAAGGTGGGCCTGCTCCTATTCTCGGACCACGTCGAGCGGTTCATCCCGCCGAAGAAGGGCCGCCAGCACGTCCTCCGACTCGTCCGCGACCTCTTCGTCCACGAGCCGCAGGCGCGCGGCACCGATCTCCGCCCCGCGCTCGACCACCTGCTACACGCGCTCCGCCGCCGCGCCATCGTCCTCCTCCTGAGCGATTTTCTTCTGAGGGGCGACCAGCACGAGCCGACGAGCCGTGCGCTGCGGACGGTGGGGGCGAAGCACGACCTCGTGGCCGTGCACCTGCGCGACCCACGCGAGGGCGCCCTGCCCAACGTGGGCCTGCTCACGCTCACCGACGCCGAGACGGGCCGTCCCGTCACCATCGACACGCGGAGCCGCCGGGCGCGTGAGCGCTTCGCCGCCCAGGCTGCCGACCGCCAGGCGCGCATCGCTGAGACGCTCCGCCGCGCCCGCATCGACACGGTGGAGGTGGCGACCGACGCCGACTACGTGGAGCCGCTCGTGGCCTTCTTCCGCCGCAGAAATCGAGAGCGATGAGGGAAGTAGTCCGTGGTATGTGGTTCGTGGTCCGTAGTGGCCTGTGTATCGTCGTGCTCATGAGTGGGGCGTCGGTAGCGTGGGGGCAGCAGGTGCGGGTGACGATGCCTACGGATAGCGTGACGGTAGGCGAGCGCTTCGAGGTTGGCATCGCGGTGGAGCATGGGCGCTCGACCCGGGTGGTGTTCCCTGACCTGCCGCCGCCTTCGAGTGCGCTCGTGGAGCCAGCAGCCCTGTATGGCGATGCCGAAATACTGGCTCTGCGTCGGTTCCCACCGACTCCGACGGGGAGCGGTGCCCGCATCGACAGCGTGGCGTTGCTGGCAACGACGTTCGCCCTCGACGCGGCCCGCATCGGGCCGATTCCGGTAGCGCTTGTGGCAGGTGCGGGGGCCACCGCCGACACGGTCGCGCTCGACGTACTGACGCAGAGCCTGCCTGTGCGCTCTGTCGTGCCCGACAGTCTGACTGCCCCGCTGCCGCTCGCGCCCGCACTCGCCTTCCCGGAACCGCTGCCGCTGTGGGTGGCGCTGCTCGTGGGTGCGCTGGTCGTGCTGCTCGGGGTGTGGCTCTGGCAGACGCGCCACCGTCGCCCCGGCCTCGCGGCTCAGCCGCTGCCACCGCATGCCCAGGCCCGCAAGCGCCTCGACGCGCTCCGCCCTGCCGACATCGATCCGACCGACTCGGAGGCGGTGCCCGCCTACTACGCCGCGCTCGCGAATGCCGTGCGTACCTACCTCACGCGCGCCCTTGGCGTCCCCGCCCAGGAGCAGACCACCCGCGAACTCCTCGCCGCGCTCGACGGGCACCCCGACGTGGACGACGCCACGCGCCTACGCCTCGGTGTGCTCCTCCGACGCGCCGACCTCGCCAAGTTCGCCCGCGCCACCCCCGACGCGGCCACCCGGACCACCGACCTCTCCGCCGCCACCGCCA
>JBCCRG010000405.1:0-3928 GCA_039208155.1 Bacteroidota bacterium
AGCGCGCGGAGTTCGGCGGCCATCGCCTCCTTCTCCTCCAGTTCCTTCTTGATCGCGTCGATCTCCATCTGCGCGAGGCGATAGAGCTTGATCTCCAGGATCGCGTCCGCCTGGATGTCGTCAATGCCGAAGCGGTGCATGAGGCGCTGCGCGGCGTCGGCCTTGTTGCGCGAGGCGCGGATGAGCCGGATCGCCTCGTCGAGCGCGTCGAAGATGATCGCGAAGCCGCGCAGGATGTGGATGCGCTTCTCGAGCTGTTCGAGCTCGTACTGCAGCCGCTTCGTAACGACTTCCATGCGGAAGTGCAGGAAGTGCTGAAGCGCCGTTCGGAGGTCGACTTTCTGCGGGGCACCGACCTCCGGGTTGCGCGTCGGGACGAGGCACGTCATGTTGACGTGGAAGCGCGTCTGCAGCGGCGTGTGCTTGAAGAGGTAGGCCATCGCCGCCTCCGCGTTCGCGCCGCGCTTGAGTTCGAGCACGATGCGCACGTCCTCGGTCGATTCGTCGCGGATGTCGACCAGCTGCGGCACCTTCCCCTTCGCGATGTGCTCGGCGATCTTCTCGATCAGGTCCGCCTTCGTCATGGCGTACGGGATCGAGGTGATGATGACGTGCTTCTTGCCCTCCATCTCGTACTCGCCGCGGAGCTCGATCGGGCCTTCGCCCTTTTCGTAGATCTTGGCGAGTTCCTCCGGCGTGTTGAGGATGCGCCCGCCCGTGGGGAAGTCCGGCGCGGGGACATACTTCATCAGCGTGTCGAGCCGCGCGTTGGGGCTACCGATGAGGTGGATGCACGCATCGAGCAGTTCGCCGAGGTTGTGCGGCGGGATGTTGGTCGCCATCCCAACGGCGATGCCCGTTGCGCCGTTGGCGAGCAGGTTCGGGACGGGCGCCGGGAGCACGACCGGCTCGAAGACGGTGCCGTCGTAGTTCGGGCGGAAGTGGACGGTCTGCTTCTTGATCTCGGCGAGAAACGCCGCGCCAAGCGACTGGAGCCGCGCCTCGGTGTAGCGCATCGCGGCGGGGCTGTCGCCGTCGAGCGAGCCGAAGTTGCCCTGGCCGTCCACGAGCGGCGCGCGGAGGCTGAAGTCCTGCGCCATGCGCACCATCGCGTCGTAGATGGCCGTATCGCCGTGGGGGTGGTACTTGCCCATCACCGTCCCGACGACCGTCGCGCTCTTGCGGTAGCGCGCGTCGGGGTTGAGCCGGAGGTCCACGGCCATGCCGTAGAGGATGCGGCGCTGGACCGGCTTGAGGCCGTCGCGGATGTCCGGCAGCGCGCGGCTGGTGATGACGGAGAGGGCGTAGTTGAGGTAGCGCTGGCGGGTGGTCTCGTGCAGCGGGATCGTCTCGACGACGGGCATCGGCGGCGGGCGTTGGTAACGCGGGTGCGTGCGGGAGGGTCAGTCCCGAAAACTACGACGCCCCCCTGTCAGGACGTGTCACAGGACCTCGGCTTCCACGAAAACAACGGCTCCTCTCCCTCCCCTTCTGCAGGTCTCTCATGCGTTCCAACTTCGCGTGAAGCCGCGCCCTCGACCTGACTGCCCTCGACCCTAGAGATACCTTCTTTGTTCGTTATGCATGCTTCTTTCTCTGTGTCGAACACGCTGGCGCCGCTTGCCTTTCCCTCCCATGCCTACGTTCGCCCCCACCCGCACCGCCTTCGCCGTCTCCCTGCTGGTTGCTTCGCTTGTTGCAGTCGCGTGGTTGCCGTCCAGTCATGCGCAAGCACCCGCAGGTGCCTCTGACGGTACCACCAGCCGCACCCTCTTCGTCGATGCCGACGCAGCCGGTGCTGAGACCGGTAGCTCGTGGGCGGATGCCTTCACCGACCTACAAGCTACCCTCAGCCTCGCGCGGAGTGCGCCCGACGAGGTCGATAGCATTTGGGTCGCTGCGGGTACCTATCTCCCTGCACCGACCAACCGGAGTGCCAGCTTCGAGCTGCGGGACGGACTCGTGCTCGTCGGCGGATTTGCTGGCACGGAGCAGACGGCTGACGAACGGGACCCTGTCGCCAATCCGACGATCCTCAGCGGCGACATCGGTGTGCCCGGCGACAGCCTCGACAACAGCGCGCTTATCGTTCGCATCGAAGGGACCCAAGACGTCCCTCTGGCTGGGGTCGTGGTCGATGGCTTCACCATCGCAGACTCGTTCCACGAGCGCTTCGGAGACACGGGGCTCCGCGTGACCTACGCCTCTGCTGAGATCCGCGCGTGCCGCTTCGAGCGCAACGCGCCGCAGGGTAGCGGCCTCAACGCCTTATTCTCTAACGTCCTGCTTGAAGACGTAGCGTTTGTTGACAACGCGGGGAGTTCAGGCGGCGGTGCCTCGTTCCAGTTCAGTGAGGCCACACTTCGACGCGTGGCCTTTTCGGACAACCGAGCGGGCAATGGAGGCGGACTTTTGCTCACTGGTACGCCAGCGACCCTCACGGACGTCGCCTTCACGTACAACCGAGCCAGCACCGTCGGTGGCGGTCTCGCCATAGATCGCTCCTTGGTGCAGGTCGTCAATGCCCGCTTCATCGGCAACCGTGGGGGGACCGGCGGCAGCCGGTTCGATGATGTGGGAGGAGGCCTGCATATCGAAGGCGGCCTGAACACAACGGGAGTAGACCTGACCAACGCACTCTTCGTCGGCAATACCGCGAGTTTTGGCTCCGCACTCAATACGCGCTTTGCGGCCGTTCGTGTCGCCAACAGCACGTTTACGGGCAACGGCGCGCTGAATACGGGCGGCGGGGCAGTCCGTCTCACCTTCGACATCGATGCGCAATTCGACAACACCATCTTGTCGGACAACCGTAGAGCTACCCTGTCGGGTGACGGCTTTGTCTTCACTGCTGCCGGTCGACGCGACCAGATCGTCTTCGACTCGCCCAATCCGGGATTCGCCGATGTCAGTGTGCGTGCTAGCATCGTGGAGGGAGGGTGCCCTGAACTGATCACCGACGCCAACGAGACGGTGGAGTGCCTGCTGTTGCTGGACGAGGACCCCACCTTCCTCGTGGCTGCCGGTCCCGGCCCCGACGGGGTACGCGGCACGGGCGATGATGACGGTGACTTCCGCCTCCAGGACGCCAGCCCTGGTATAGACTTTGGAGACGAGAGCCTCCTCCCTCCGGACCTCTTCGACCTGGACGGCGATGGTGACTTGGACGAGCCCCTTCCCCTCGATCTCGATCGAGCCCTGCGCGTCCTCAGTCGTGACGTGGACCTCGGGCCCTTCGAAAGCAGCGCAACGGGCTTCAGCCGCATCGCTCGCGTCGATCTTGCAGCCGACGAGGGCGGCGATGGACGGTTGTGGGGAACGGCTTACCGCTCTCTCCAGGTGGCACTGACGGACGCTGCTGCCTCCGGTGGAATCGTGGAGGAAATCTGGGTGGCCCAAGGAACGTACCGCCCCGGGAACGGGCTCCCAGAGACAGGGGGACGTGACGCGACCTTCGCGATCCCGAGCGGCGTTCAGGTCTACGGCGGCTTTGCAGGCACCGAGGCGGTCCGCATCCAGCGCGACCCCGACGCCAACCCGGTCATTCTCTCTGGCGAGATTCAGCGAGACGGCACGGCCTCCAACAACGCACACCGGGTCGTCTCCTTCCTGGATGCCGATGCCAACACCGTCCTGGACGGCTTCACCATCGAAGATGGCTATGGCGGAGGCGGCGCTGGGTTCTACATCGCGGGCGGCCGACCCGTGCTTCGCAATTTGCTGGTTCAGGACAACCGGGCTGGAGTCGGCGGCGGAGGCTACATGGAGTCGAGCGCCGCCACGCTCGTGGACGTCACCTTCCTGCGCAACATAGCCTCGATCATGACGGTCGGAACAGGTGGGGGGCTTGTGGTCGTGGAGGGCCGCCCCACCCTCATAAACACGCGCTTCCTCGGAAACAGCGTGAACATCAACGCCGGCGGGCTCC
>JBCCRG010000406.1:0-3900 GCA_039208155.1 Bacteroidota bacterium
CTTCGTCGAGGGTACGCGGTCGTACGCGCCGGTGCTGACCGGCGTGCAACGGGGGGCGTTCATGCTCGCCGTGGAGGCGCAGGTGCCGCTCGTGCCCGTGACGATCTGCAACTCGTACCGCCTCGCCGACGAACGCGCGCTCGCGGCGCAGCGCGGCACTGTAGAAGTCGTAGTCGGGGCCCCGATTCCCACCACCGGCCGCACCCGCCGCGACCTGCCCGCACTGGTCGATGCCGTCCGCGACGCCATCACGGCGGAACTCGCCGCCGAACACGCGCGGTGGACCGCTCCTCTCGCGTCTCCCACTTCCCCCGCCTGACGATGTCTACCGACCCTGCCCGCGACGACCGCGCCCGTATCGACCGCGCTGAGGTGCAGCGCCTCGCCCGCCTCGCTCGTCTCCAGTTCACGGAGGAAGAGGAGGCCCGCATGGCCGACGACCTCTCGCAGATCCTCGCCTACGTGGAGCAGCTCCAGGCCATCGACACGGAGGGCGTACCGCCGATGGCGCACGGCTTCGCAGAGAGCGACGAGGCGCTAGCGGCGCGGCTGCGCCCGGACGTGATCGCCCCCCGCATCACCCGCGACGACGCCCTCGCGAACGCGCCGGACACGGACGGCACCTTCGTTCGCGTACCCAAAGTCATCGAGTAGCCGATGGGTCCGCTCAACCTGGTCCGCCAGACGCTCCAGCGCGCGCTGCCCTTCGAGACGTACCTCCGCGTGCTCTCGGCAGGCTTCCTCGCCCCGGACCGGCTCGACCTCTTCGCGCCGATTCACGCCCGCGTGCGGTTCCTGCGCCGACTCATACGCCCTGGCGATGTGTGCGTGGACGTCGGAGCGAACCTCGGCTACTTCACCGTCCCCCTTTCGCGCCTCGTCGGGCCCACAGGCCGCGTCTATACCGTCGAGCCCGTGGCGTCGTTCCGGACCGTGCTGCGGGCCAACGTCCGGACGTTCGGACATCCGGACCGCGTCGCGGTGCTACCGGTCGCGCTCGGGTCGGACGACCACGCCGAAGTCCTGCTGGCCACGGCTGAGGTGAACGGCATCGCGCGGCATGGGATGACGGAGGTCGTCCAGGATCAGGCTCCGCGCTCGCGGTTCACGCACACCGCCACTATGCGACGCCCCGATACGCTCTTCGCGCACCTCGACCGGCTGGACTTCCTCAAGGTGGACATCGAGGGCTTCGAGACGGAAGTGATGCCGCTTTTCGCGGACCTCATCGCCGCGCACCAGCCCGTGCTGGAGATCGAGGCGGGATCGGACGCGAGCGTGGAGGCGCTCCGCACGCTCATCGAGCCGCTAGGCTACCAGACGTGCCTGCTCCACGAGAACGGCCTCGTGCCGCTCGACGAGGTGATGCAGCGTGGCGGGCCCGCAGACCGTGACCACCCGGACCGGGAGTTGTACTTTTGGCCGCACGCTCGCCGGGGCTAGTGCGCCGGTCGCGGGGCGCTGGTTCGAGGTCGGTCCTCGCACCCACCGGGGGCCACACCAATACGGGGCGGCGTGCCGTTGGACCCGTGCCGACCCCCTCGCCCACCCCGCTCGCTTCCTGCTCCGCTACTCGTGGCCACGAAACGCTCCCGCTCCCGCGCGAAAAAGCGCACGCCCTCGTCCACCCAGGACACCGCCGCCCTCCGCCATCCGAAAGTCCGCAAGGCGCCTGGCACCACCCGCGTTGAGGCGTGGGCGCGCCTCCCAGGCTGGGCGCGCGACCTGCTGTGCCTGCTGCTGCTGCTCGGCATCGCCGCCGCCTTCACGGGGCCGACGACGTTCTCCGGCCAGGCGTTCATTCCCTCCGACGTGACGCAGTGGCGTGGGATGGCAGAGGCCATGTTCGACTACGAGGAGGCGACGGGCGACGAGGCGCTCTGGGCCCCGAACCTCTTCGGCGGGATGCCGGGCTACATGATCCACTACCTGCAGCAGGCCCCGCAACTCGATGACGCGGTGAACACGCTGCGGCGATGGGGCGCGTGGCCGGTGGCCCATCTCTTCGCGCTGATGGCGGGGATGTATGCGCTCCTCGTCTTCCTCACCCGGACGCGCCTCGCGGGCCTCGTGGCCGCCGTCGCGTTCGCGCTCACGACGTACATCCCGCTCATCATCGTCACGGGGCACAACACCAAGTTCATCGCGCTGGCGTACGCGCCGTGGCTGCTGCTCGCGTTCGCCTACGCCATGAACCCGAGCGACAAGAAAGGCTGGATGCGCTGGGCGATGGGCGCGCTGGTGTTCGCCATCGCGCTCGCGATCAGTCTGCGCGCGAAGCACGTCCAGATCACCTACAACGTCGCCTGGATTCTCGGCATCTGGTGGGTGACGGAGGGCATCGGGGCCGTCCGGGAAGGCCGCGCCCGCGCGTTCGGGCTCGCCACGGGGGCGCTCGCGCTCGGCTCGGTGCTGGCGCTGCTAATGGTCGCGCAGCCCTACCTCGTGCAGTACGAATACAAAGCCTTCACCATCCGCGGAGCAGTCGCGGGCGACGGCGGCGGGCTGGCGTGGGACCGCGCGATGATGTGGAGCCAGGGTGTCGGCGAGCTCCTCACGCTGGTCGTGGCCGACGCGTTTGGGGCGGCCGGGCAGACCTACTGGGGGCCGAAGCCCGGCACGGCCGGCCCGCACTACGTCGGTCCCATTGTGCTGGTGCTGGCGGCGCTGGCGCTGGTCGGCGTGCGGCGGCGGACGGTCTGGGCGATGGGCACGAGCGCGCTCGTGCTGACGCTCTTCGCGCTGGGCCGGCACTTTCCGCTCCTCAACCGCCCGATGTTTGACGCCTTCCCGCTCTTCTCCGCCTTCCGCGCGCCCGAGACGTGGCTCGCGGTAGTCGCGCTCGCGCTGGCGGTCCTGGCCGGGTATGGCGTCTACTACCTCCTCCGCCGCGAGCCGACGGACGCGGCCGAGACGCAGAAGACGCGGATAGTCTACGCGACGCTCGGCGTAGCGGCGGGCTTTCTCACCGTGATCTGGCTCGGTGGGACGACGCTCCTGGATTTCGAGAAGGAGGGCGAACGCACTCGCATCGTGCAGGCCATCGCGCAGCAGAACCAGGTCGCGCCCAACGACCCGCGTGTGCAGGAGGCTGCCACCCGCTTCGTCCGCGAGGCCCGCGCCGACCGCGTCGAGCTCTACCAGAGCGACGCCGGGCGCGTGGTGCTGCTCTTCGTGCTCCTCGCCGGGCTGCTCGTGGCCTACCGCTGGCGCTCGCTGCCCGCGTGGCTGCTCGCGGCGATCCTCCTCCTCGTGCTCGTGGACCTGTGGCACGTCGGACGTGACTACTTCAACGAAGACGACCCGCAGCTGCGCCCCCGCAGCGAACTGCGCGCCGACCTCCGCGCTTACGACTTCGACCGCTACATCTTGCAACAGGTCGAGACCGCAGGCGGCTCGGGGCACTTCCGCACGCTACCGGAGGCGCTCCGGCCGCAGGTGTCGGCGCGCGAGGCGTTCTTCTACGAGTCGTCCGGCGGCTACCACGGGGCCAAGCTCGCGCTCTACCAGGACTACCTCGACCGCATCCTCTACAACCCCAACGGCTCGCTCAACGAAAACGGCCTCGACCTGCTGAGCAACCGCTTCGTGATCGCGCGCGGACCGCAGCGGGGCCTGACACCCGTCTACCGGGACGATGAGACCGGCCTCGTGGTGTTGGAGAATCCGGACTACCTCCCCCGCGCTTCGCTCGTGGAGCGCGTCGAGGTCGTGCCCGACGACGACGCGGCCATCGCCCGCCTCACCGACGACGGCTTCGAGCCGCGCACGACGGCCGTCGTCACCGAGTCCGCAGCGGCACTGCTCCCCGACGGGTTCGGCCCGGACGCCCTCACCGCGCCCATCGACTCGACGAGCACGGCGCGCGTGACGCTGGAGCGGTTTACGCCGCGCGAGATC
>JBCCRG010000407.1:0-3900 GCA_039208155.1 Bacteroidota bacterium
CGACCTGAGGTGCCGGTGCGACCGCAGGGACGCCCAGCGCGAGCGCGAGGGCGCGCACGACCACCGCTTCGGCATCGGTCACGACGCCGTCGTAGGCGATGCACTGCTGCGCCGCCTCCATCACCAGACCACGCGTTGCCAAGGGCGCAGCCCGGAGCAGGTCGAGCGCCGTATCCACGGCCGCCCACGCCGGACGGTCGGGCAGTTCTGCGGGAAACGCCTCCAGATGGCTTGCGCGGGCTCGCTGATAGGCCGCCTTGGCCTGGTCTGAGCGCGCGTGCCCGTGGTGCGCGGCCCACGCGAGCACAGTGCCGCCTGCCCGTCGCTGCTGCGTCGCTGGGAGCGAGCGGCTCGGCGGGGATCCCGGAGTCGTGCCGTAGCGAAGCACCTGCAGGATCGCATACTCCACCGGAGAGACGACCTGGTCGAGCCGCATCACGGCGAGGGCGATGCGGGTAAGCATGGCCTGCGCGGCAAGCGGAAGCTGCTGCACAGCCGGCATCGCGATTTCGGCCAGGGCGAGCCGCTCCGCCCCCGAGCAGTGCCGCACCTGGGGCAGCAAACCGGCGACCTGCGCTACGAAGTCAGGCCCTGGCAGACTATCGGGTAGGTGAGAACGGATCGTCGCCAGTGCTTCGTTGTCGTCCCCGTGTTCGGGTAGCAGTGTGGCCAGAAGCAGCGCGGGGGCGCGGTAGAGGTCGCGGGCCTGGGCTCGCACCGCGGCTGGAATCGTGTCGAGCAGGAGCGCGGCAGCGACGAGCCCCTCGACAATCTCGGGACGCGGCGCAGGCGACGCTTCCACCGGGGCGCCATACGCCGAGGTCTCATAGGGGGAGCGGAGCAGGCTGTCCACAGAGACGTTCTCCACGACGCCGTCGAAGTCGGTCTCGACGCGGCGGAGGCGCTCGGCGATGGGCGGGTGCGGTCCGAGCCATCGAAACAGCACGGGCTCCGTATCCGGGCGCGTGAAGAAGAACGCCCCGATAGCCCGACCGCGCGGCAGTCCCGCGTGGCCCCGCGTCACGCTGCCCTCGATGGACCGCAGCACGGCTGCGAGTCCTGCCGGGTACCGCGTGAGCGCGATGGCAAGCGCATCGGCCCGGAATGCGCGTTGCCGTGCGGCGGCGTGCGCCAGCAGCGGGGCTAGCGCGAGCCCGAGCAGCGGCACCAGCGCTAGGCCAGCGAGCACGACCGCGACGCTGAGGGCCCACACGAACGCATAGAACAGCGGCAGGAGCAGCGCCACGCCCACGAGCATCAGCGCGTACATCCCGTCCGAGAGCCCGGTGGAGGCAGACTCGCGGGGACGGTCGTCTGCGTCGGGGCTCGCGGGACGAGGCATGACGAGGGCTCGGAGCCCGGCGGCGAGGGCGTCGCGCCCGGCCTCCAGCGTGAGCGCGCTCAGCAGGGCCGCCGTGCGACGGTGAAGCCGCGCATCGCCCGAGGCCAGCAGGCCGATCTGGTGCGCCGCGAGCGCCTGCATCGCGTCCCGGTCGAGGCCCTGCACGGCCGCCGCCGTGAAGGCCACGGCGCCGTGGTCGAGGGTGCCGAGCGCGACGGCGTTCACCCCGAGCCCGCGGTCGAAGACGTAGAGCGACGGGACGGGCACGCACGCTGCCACGGCTACCTCCTCTGCCACGTTGCGGAACTGCCGCTCGTCCGCCCGGTCGGCGCGGAGCGGTCGCGCGCCCAGCGTGTCGAGCAGTGCGGCAGGGTCGTCGTAGCGGCGGTACGTCCGCACACCGCTGACAGCCATCAGCACGAGGAGCCCGAGGCCGAAGCTCCCGGCGAGCATCGGGGACGGCGCTTCGCCCAGGACCGCGCGGGCCCCGAGCACCATGAAGGTGGCATACGCCCCGATCAGGAAGACGGTCGCTCCCAGAAAAAGGACAAACAGGACGGCGCTTTGCCGCGCCGCCTCGCGCTGCGCCTCCGCGAAGTCCGTCCGGAACCGACGCGGCGCGTGCCGTCGAGCGCGGGACGCCACGCCTAGGCCGTGAGCGAGACCGCCGGAGCCTCAGCCATCTCCGCACGCTCCAGGTGCAGCAGCGCCGCCGTCTCGAACCCGGCCGCGCGGGCCACAAACACGTTCGGGACGATCTCGCAGGCGGTGTTGTAGCGCGTCACGGCGTCGTTGTAGTGCTGCCGCGCGAAGGCGATGCGGTTCTCCGTCGAGGTCAGCTCTTCGCGAAGGTCGCGCATCTGCTGGTCGGCTTCGAGCTGGGGGTATGCCTCCGACACGGCGAGCAGGCGTCCGAGCGCGCTGCCGAGCGACGACTCGGCCTGCTGGAGCGCGGCCATGGGGCCCGCCTGGCCGGGTTGCTTGGTCGCGGCGGCTTCGGCCTGGACAGCGGCCGCGCGGGCACGGATCACCGCTTCGAGCGTTGCGCGCTCGTGGGCGAGGTAGCCGCGTACGGTCTCCACGAGCATCGGCACGAGGTCGTGGCGGCGGCGGAGCTGCACATCGATCTGGGCGAAGGCGTTGCGGAAGCGCTCGCGCAGCCGCACGAGGCGGTTGTAGAGCACGACGCCCCAGCCGAGCAGGGCGAGCGATGCGGTAAATCCGACCGCGAGGAGAACGAAAACGGCGTCCATGGCAGGCAAGGTTGGTCCACGCCCTACCGCGACCAGAACTGTGCCAACCGAGCCGACCGGTCGGACCTACGCCAGCAGCCCATCGAGCAGGCTTGCCACGGCGCTACGGGCGAACGCGTCGAGGTCGGCGGGGCGCTCCATCTGGCCATCGACCAACAGCGCGGCAAGGCCGTGGACTAGGCTCCATGCGACGTAGGCTTGCTGCTCGGGCGGCATCGCGGTGCGGACGGTCCCGCGCGCCTGCGCCTCCGCGAGGATGCGGACGAGTTCAGCGTAGGCGGCCTCGCCCGCATCGTGGAGGAGCGAGCCGGATTCCCGGGTGAGCGCGTCGCGCCCGTACATCAGCCGGTAGTGCGCCGGGTGCGTGTCCGCGAAGCGCACGTACGCCGCGCCGATGGCCGCGAAGTGGGTGCGCTCGGCCGCCCGGTCGGCATCGGCGGGGGCCTCATCCGCCAGACGATGCAGCAGCGCCTGCAACTGCGCGAAGCCCTCCGCCGCGACGGCTTCGAGGAGCGCGTCTTTGGTGGCGAAGTGGCGGTAGGGAGCCGTCCGCGAGACGCCGGTGCGCTCCGCTAGCGCCCGCATCGTCACCGCCTCGACGCCGCCGGTGGCGAGGAGGTCGGTCGCAGCAGCGAGGAGAGCCGTGCGGAGGTCGCCGTGGTGGTAGGAGTCGGGCATGATCGCGGACTGGCAGGAGAAAAAAGTGGGCGGGCCCAGAAAAATACGGAACCATGTTGACGTGTGACACATTAATGAGCTAAGTTGACGTTGTCAACATTGCCTAACTCACTACCAACCCCTCGCGTCATGCACTCGAACTTCCCGTACCCCAGCCCCGGCATCCAGCAGGACTCGCCCTCGTGGATCTTCTTCGTCAAGGTGTCCTTCGCGCTCTCGCTCCTCGCCCTCGGCACCGGCATCGCGTTCCTCCCCGTGGACGTTTGGATTCGCGGCTACCTCGGCATGGGTGCGCTCTTCACTGTCGGCTCTACGATCACCCTCACGAAGACCATGCGCGACCACCACGAGGCCAAGAAGCTGCTCCATCGCCTCAACGAAGCCCGCGCCGAGCGGATGCTGAAGGAGGACGAGGCATAGGAGTTGATGAGGCGGCGGACCGGGGAGGCGGCGATATTCGTTCGCCTTACCTGGCTCGTCCTGCATCCTTCCACCCAACACGCGCTCTCACGATTAGCACGCAGGTCTCATGCTTCGCATCCTGATGGTTCCCATTGCGCTCGTGCGCCTGCTCCTCGTGGGCACGGTCGTCCTACTCGGCGGCGTGGCGATGGTGTTGCTGCTCCC
>JBCCRG010000408.1:0-3796 GCA_039208155.1 Bacteroidota bacterium
CTCGTCCGACCTCCCGCCCAACCTCCGCCAGCGCTACGCCACGAAGGGCCTCGCCAACCTCGAACGGCTCAACAACCTCTTCAGCGACCTCATCGAGATCGCCAAGCTGGAGTACCGCGAGGACCTGATCCACCCCGAGCGCTTCGACCTCCAGGAACTCGTTGAGGAAGTCTCGGAGACGGTCGTGCCGAAAGCACACGCGAAGGGGCTCGACCTCGCCTTCGACAACCCTACCGCTGAGGTGTGGGCGGACCGCGCCCGCATCCGCCAGGTGCTCACCAACCTGATCGAGAACGCGGTCAACTACTCCGAGACGGGCAGCGTGCGGGCCCGCCTCCGCCAGCGCAAGGAGAAGGTCCGCATCGAAGTCCTCGACACGGGGCGCGGCATCCCGGAAGAGGCGCTCGACCGCATCTTCGAGCGGTTCTACCGCGTGGACACCGCGCGCAGCCGCAAGGAGGGTGGCACGGGCCTCGGCCTGAGCATCGTGAAGCAGATCCTGCAGGCCCACGGCGAGCAGATCCACGTCGAGAGCATCACGGGGCGCGGCTCCCGGTTTTACTTCGAGCTCCCGCTCGCGGAGTACGTCCCCGCAGCGCAGGACGTGGAAGACGCTGAGATGGCATAGGCCCAGAGCAGGGCGGGCGAACGCCGAGCAGCGCTAGACGTAGAAGGCTCGCCCTTCTTTCCTATCAGCGCGCTTCCCCATGGCTACCTCCGACACCTCCATGCCCGATTACGTCCGCAATGACCGGAGCGGTACGGGCGACCCCGACATTCAGCCCAGCATCGGCACGGACCCGATGACCACCGCCGAGCCGAGCGTCGAGAAGACGATCATCGCACCCGATCCAGAGAAAGTGCGCGAGGCCGAGGAGTCGGGTGCCGTCGGCTTCGAGACGGGCAAGAGCGTCAAGTAGGTCTACACCGCCACCGCGTCGGCGAGGGTCGGGCTGGTCACGGGCGTGTCCGACTCCACGAGGCCGTCGCGCAGGCGTACGACGCGACGCGCGTGCTGCGCGATGTCCTCCTCGTGCGTGACCACGAGCAGCGTGTTGCCCTGCCGGTAGAGCGTCTCGAAGAGCCGCATAATGTCCTCGCTCGTCGCGGTGTCGAGGTTGCCCGTCGGCTCGTCGGCGAGGAGGATGGCGGGGCGGTTGATGAGCGCCCGCGCCACGGCGACGCGCTGGCGTTGCCCACCCGAGAGTTCGTTCGGCTTGTGCTCGATGCGGTCGCCGAGGCCCACGTCGGTGAGCACCTCGGCGGCCCGCTGGCGGCGCTCGCGCTTCGAGATGCCGGCGTAGATGAGCGGCAGTTCGACGTTCTGGAGGCATGTCTGCCGCGCGAGCAGGTTGAACGTCTGGAAGACGAAGCCGATCTCGCGGTTGCGCACGTCGGCGAGGGCGTCGTCCGAGAGGCGGCTCACGTCGCGGCCGTCGAGGACGTAGCTGCCCGAGGTCGGCACGTCGAGGCAACCGATGATGTTCATCAGCGTCGACTTGCCCGAGCCGGACGGGCCCATGATGGCGACGTACTCGTTGGGGTGCACCTCCAGCGAGAGGCCGCGCAGCGCGTGCACCTCCTGCGTGCCCATCTGGTAGGTCTTCCAGACGTCTTCGATGCGAATGACGGGGTCCATAGACGTGCTGCCGTGTTTCGGTTTTGCTGTGCTGCCGTGGCTGAAGCAGAACAGGAAAAGTGGACAGAAAGTGAGCCCCTCATGGCCGCACAGGGATACGGCTACACGGGCTCACCTCGCTTAGCTGCGGCGGCCTCGGCGGTCGCTGTCGCCGCCGCCGATCTCGACGGTCTGGCCGGGCTTGAGTTCGGTCCGGAGGGCGCGGAAGGGGCCGGTGATGACCTGGTCGCCCGCCTGGAGGCCCGAGCGGATCTCGATGTAGGTGTCGTCGGCGATGCCCGTGACGACCTCAGCGATCTCGGCCTTGCCGTCGCGCACGACGAACACGATCCGGCGGAGGTCCTCCTCGACGACTTCGAAGGTGTTGACGGGCGTGGCCTCGCCTTCAGCACCGTCCTCCGACTCGTTGCCGTCGTCCCCGCCCTCCTCATCGGCGCGCTCGAGGTTGTTGAAGTCGCGCACGGTGACGGCCTGGATCGGCACCACGATCGCGTTCGGGACGGTCTCCGTGAACACGTCCACGGTGCCGCTCATGCCGGGGCGAAGCTGCGCGGTGGGGGCCGTCGGGATCTCGCCAGGCTGGCTCGCCACAAGCGGACTGTCCTCGTCGCTGACGATGCGGACCTCGACGGGGAAGTTGGTGATCTGCTCCTGGGTACCGGCTCCCTCCACACGCGCCGAGTTGGCGATCTGCGTGACGACACCGTGGAACGGCTGCTCCGGGTAGGCATCGATCTCCACGCGCGCCGTGTCCGCAAGCGCGATGTTCACGATGTCGTTCTCGTTGATGTCCACTTCGAGGAGCATCTGCGTCAGCTCGGCGATGCGCATCAGCTCCGTCCCGTCGAACTGGGCCGTCCCGACGACGCGCTCGCCCTCCTCCACGTTGAGCTGGCTCACGGTGCCGCTCATCGGCGCGTAGATGCTCGTCCGGCGGAGCTCGGTAGCCGCCTGCTCCAGGATCGCGCGGCTGCTCTCGGTGCGGAAGCTCGCCGCGTCGAGGTTGGCCTTCGCCACGTCGGCCGAAGCGCGGGCCGCGACGAGATCGGCGTCGGAGACGGCCTGCCGCTCGAAGAGGGCCTGCTGGCGATCGAGTTCGGTGCGGGCGCGGATCAACTCGGCGGCGGCGCGGGCGCTGTCGGCCTGCGCCTGGAGGAGCCCGGCGCGCGCCTGGTCGCGCTGCGTGATGTAGACCTCGGGCTGCACCTGCACGAGCAGCTGCCCGCGCTCGACGCGGTCGCCCTCCTCCACGGTGAGGCGGATGATCTCGCCCGAGACGTCGGAGGCGATCTTGACCTCGATCTCCGGCTGCACCTTGCCGGACGCCGTGACGGTCTGCGTGACCGTGCGCACTTGCGCCTCAGCGGTCTCGACCTCCATGCCGCCCGGCCCGCCGCCAAGCGCCCCCGTCGCGGTGCCGATGACCATCAGGAGGACGACCAGCACGAGCAACACGCCGAGGCCGATCAGGATTTTCTTTGTGGGGCTCGATGAGGATGCCATAGGGCGGATGGAGGAAGTACGAGTGGGGCTCGTGGGGTGGAGAGTGTCGCGGTGCGGCGGTGTCGCGGTGCGGAGTTATGCTACGGGTCGTAGGGTGTCTACTGGCCCAGCATGTGACCGCTTCTGACTGACATGGCGACGTTTACTTCGTTCGAGGACATCCAAGCGTGGCAGCTAGCCCGTACTCTGACACGGCGCGTCTATGCGCTGACACGAGACGGGGCGTTCGCACGCGACTACGACTTGGTTCGGCAGGTACGGCGGGCAAGCGTGTCGGTCATGTCCAACATTGCAGAGGGCTTTGAGCGTCGGAGCCGTAAGGAGTTTCATCAGTTTCTGAGTATCGCGCGAGGGTCCGCTGGCGAACTGCGTGCCCAGTGTTATGTCGCGCTCGATGCAGGCTACATCGACAGCAAGACGTTTGAAGAACTGAATGAAGAGGCTCGGCGCATCGTGCGCATGCTCAACGGGCTGATGCGCCACCTTCGCAGCACCTAAACACCGCTTCACTGCAACACCGCCGCACCGAAGCACTCACTCAAACAGCGGCTGCGTGAAGTCGAGCGAGCCGAGGGCGTAGTCGAGGAGGCGGCGGCGGAAGAAGAAGGTGTAGACGGCCTGGGCGCGGTCGGACTGCGCCTGCACGGCGGCGGC
>JBCCRG010000409.1:0-3780 GCA_039208155.1 Bacteroidota bacterium
AGGATGATCTGGCAGGACAGGTTGCGCCGCATGAGGTGCGCGAAGTGGTTGCCCCCAATCGAAAGGGCGTCGCCGTCGCCGGTGATGAGCCACACGTCGAGCTCGGGCCGCGCGGCCTTGAGGCCAGTCGCGACGGTGGGCGCGCGGCCGTGGATCGAGTGCATCCCGTACGTGTCCATGTAGTACGGGAAGCGCGACGAGCAGCCGATGCCGGAGATAAAGACGACGTCCTCCTTGCGCTCGGTGAGCTCCGGCAGGACGCGCTGCACGGAGGCCAGCACGGCGTAATCGCCGCAACCGGGGCACCAGCGTACGTCGGCGTCGGAGGCGAAGTCCTTCCGCGTGAGAACCGGCAGCGACGCGAGGTCACCATCCCCACCCGGCGGTGTCACGGTCCGGGTCGCAGGCGGCTTCGAGGGACGCGCCCCCGGCGGCTTACCCGGTGGCTTGACACCCGGTCGCGCCGGTCGCGCGCCGGGCGGCAGCGTCGGTCTCGCCGCGCCAGGCGGTAACCCAGGCTTTTTCGCCCCGGACGGTAGTGCGGGCTTCTTGGACCCGGGTGGCAGCGTCGGCCTCCTAGACCCCGGCGGCAGCGGGGCTCCGGGCGGTCCGGCGGGCTTCTTGCCCGCCATCGTGGGTGGCAGAGCCGGCTTCTTCGTCCCTGCAGCCGGTGGGTCAGGCTTCGTTGCTCCAGGAGGGGGTAGCCCTCCGGGTGGCCCTGCTGGCTTCGCACCTGCAGGTGAGGGCGGGCGCGTAGTCTCCGCGGACGGCGGGCGCTGCCCAGATTGCGGCGGTCCGACCGGCTCGCCACCCGTGGGCATCGGCGGCCGCTTAGGCGTGCCGTCGTTCTGCGGGCTGTTTTCGTTGCGCTCTTCGCTCATGGTAGGGTGTCTTTTGTCATCGCCCTTGGTCATCATCAAACCGCTTAACTAGCTGCATCTGATGACAAGGGACGAGTGACCAAGGACAAAAAACTAAGAACCAGCTACAATCGCCTCCTCGATCTCGGCGGCCTTGAAAGGCAGGCCCTGCACTTTTGTGACGGGCTGTGCATCAACGAGGTATTGCTCGCGGAGGAGGCGGACGAGCTGGCCGTTATTGAGTTCAGGGACGAGGACGCGGTCGTAGCGCGCCAGGATGTCGCCGAGGTCGGCGGGGAGCGGCCAGATCCAGCGCAGGTGGAGGTGACCGACGCGGTGCCCCGCAGCGCGGGCGCGCTCGACGCCCACCTCGATGGCCCCACGCGTGGAGCCCCACCCGACGATCAGCGTCCCCTCACCGTCGCCGTCGATGCGGCACGGTGGAATCTCTTGACGGACACGCTGCACCTTTTCAGCGCGCGTCTTGACCATGTGCTGGTGGTTGGCGGGGTCGTACGACACGCCGCCCGTGCGGCTGTCTTTCTCCAAGCCGCCGAGGCGGTGCTCCAGCCCGGGCGTACCGGGACGCGCCCACGGGCGTGCCAGCGTGGTCTCGTCGCGGACATAGGGCAAAAAGTCGCCGTTGGGGTTGTTGTTCTCGGTCGCGAAGCTGACCTCGAATGGGGCCAGTGTGTCTGGGTCCGGGATGCGCCACGGCTCGGAGCCATTGCCGAGGTAGCCGTCCGAGAGGACGAGCACCGGCGTCATGTATTTCACAGCGATGCGGCAGGCCTCGTAGGCGACCTCGTAGCAGTCGCCGGGCGAGCTCGCCGCGATCACCGGCACAGGGCCGTCGCCGTTGCGGCCGTAGACCGCCATCAGGAGGTCCGACTGCTCGGTCTTGGTCGGCATGCCCGTAGACGGCCCGGCGCGCTGCACGTCGATCAGCACGAGCGGCAACTCGGTCATGAGCGCGAGGCCTAGGAACTCCGTCTTGAGCGCGAGACCTGGCCCGGAGGTCCCCGTCACGCCGAGGTGCCCGCCGAACGCCGTCCCGAGCGCCACGCCGATGGCGGCGATCTCGTCCTCAGCTTGCACCGTGCGCACGCCGAAGTCCTTGTACTTGCTCAGTGCGTGGAGGAGGTCCGAGGCGGGCGTGATCGGGTAGGTGCCGTACACGAGGTCGAGGCCGCTCTTGACCTTCGCCGCGACCAGGCCGAGCGCGAGGGCCTCGTTGCCCTGCACGGCGCGGTAGGTGCCCGGCGCGAGCGTGGCAGGTGCCACCTCGTAGCGCGCCGCGAACACCTCGGTCGTTTCGCCGAAATAGTAGCCCGCCTTGAGCGCCTTCACGTTCGCGTCGCGAATCGCAGGCTTCTTGCTGAACTTCTCGGCGAGCCAGTCCTGCGCCGGCTCCATGGGACGCGTGTAGAGCCACAGCGCGAGCCCCAGCGCGAACATGTTCTTACAGCGGTCGACGTCCTGCGTGCCGAGCCCGTGCTCTTCGGCGTGCTCGGCGAGCGTCTCGCGCGTGAGCCGGTTCAGCTCGATCTTGAAGACCTCGTAGCCGTCGAGCGTGCCGTCTTCGAGCGGATCTGTGTCGAGGCGTGCCAGTTCGAGGTTGCGCTTCTCGAAGGCGTCGGTGTTGACGAGGACGGCCCCGGCGGAGCGCCCCGGCGCGGCCTTGCGGACGCGGTGCAGGTTGACGGCCAGCGCCGCCGGGTTCATCGCCACGAGGAGGTCGACCTCGTCGCCGGGCGTGTGGATCTCGCCGGAGCCGAAGTGGAGTTGGAAGCCCGAGACGCCGTAGGTCGTGCCCGCGGGAGCGCGGATCTCGGCAGGGAAGTCGGGCAGCGTGGCGAGGTCGTTGCGGGCGAGCGCGGTGGCGAGCGTGAACTGGCTGCCGGTAAGCTGCATCCCGTCGCCGGAGTCGCCAGCGAAGAGGATCGTGACCTCGGAGAGCGAGCGAACCGGCTTCGCGCTGGTAGGAGCGCCGGGGGTGGGTGAGGCCACAGGGGCGTCGGACATCAGACCGTGGGAGGACGGCAGAGAGAGGTGGGGTCTCGTGTGGAGCGGACGGTACGCCGTCTCGCCCCGCATGATTCCGCCGCTTCCCCGATGCGGCATGCGGAGCCGTCCCTTACACGGCGACTTCACGCAAGGGCCGCCCTCATTCCAGCTCAGCTAGGATCGCGCGCGCCAACGCGATGGACTTGGCCATGTTGTCGGCCTGCACGGCTTCGGACGGCCCCGCCTTCATGGCTTCCATGTCTTCGCCCGCATCAAACCCGTCGTAGCCGACGGTGACGATGAGGTTACCATCCCGAACGTGCAGCGACGTCTCCGCGACCACGATGTCGCCGATCATGGGGATGTTCATCGTGCGCAGGGTGCCGTCGTAGAGCGCCTGGTCGCCTATGCCTTCGACCGGCTGGTACTCGACCGTAGCCTGCATGCCCGCCGCTAGGCTTGCAAACCCATCTGCCATCTCGGCTTGCTCATCGGTCACCTCTCCTTCCGCGCGCTGCGCCTCGACCTGAGCTGCGATGGCGGCCTCAGCCTGTGCGCGCTCTTCGTCGGTGAGTTGGCGATACGCCTGCGCAAAGTAGGAGGACGCCGCCTCCTGGTCTTCGAGGACCTCGACGGTCCGCAGCGCGGCGGTTCCTGCACCGTAGGTGTCCGTGGCATCCCAGGAGTAGCTGCACATCCCCGAAATAGCGATCTGGTCGAGCGCGTCGTCGGGGACGCCTGCCACCTCGCTCACCATCGCTACGGTAAGCAGTGCGCAAGGGTCTTCCTCCAGGGCTGTTTCGTAGACGGTGTTCGAGTTCGAAGCGGTCTCCGCCGATGCGGACGAAGCCGCTGCGGATGACGGCGCTGAATCGGATCCGCAACCGACGAGGGCGAGGCTGAGAACGAGTGC
>JBCCRG010000410.1:0-3769 GCA_039208155.1 Bacteroidota bacterium
AACGACGCGGGCCGCGTTCGTGGCAAAGCGCGGATCGTCGGGAAGGCCATCGAGGCCGAGCACCGTGCAGAGGTGGGCGAACTGCCGGTCCGTCCCGACGGCGAGCAAGAGGTCGTGCCCCTCAGCCGTGCGAAAGAGCGAGCCATAGGGCGCGATGTTGGGGTGGGCCGAGCCCATGCGTTGCGGGCTGTGCCCGGCCGTGAGCCAGTTGCTCGCCTGGTTGACGAGCGCGCTCACGGCCGCATCGAGGAGCGAGACGTGCACGTGCGCCCCGTCGCCCGTGCGTGCGCGCTGGAGCAGTGCCACGAGGATCGCCTGTTTGAGCTGGTGCGCCGCAAGCACGTCCACGAGGGCGACCGGCAGCTTCGTTGGCGGCCCATCGGGGTACCCATTCATGAACATCCAGCCGCTCTCGGCCTGGACGACCGCGTCGTAGCCCGCTCGCGGGTGGTCAGGCCCGTACCCGGAGATGGAGGCGACGACGAGGCGTGGGTTAAGCGCCCGGAGGGTGGCAGCGTCGGCTCCCAGGCGCGCCGCCGTGCCGGGCCGGAACGAGGTCAGCACGACATCGCTCTGCGCGGCCAACTGGTGCAGGAGCGCGCGACCGTCGGGATGGGCGAGGTCGAGCGCAAGCGACTGCTTGCCCCAGTTGACGGCCGTGAAGTAAGCCGGGCAGTCCGTGTCGGGCTCCGTCGGCAGCCGCCAGCGCCGCGTCACGTCGCCCCACGTGCGCGGGCTCTCGACCTTCCACACCGTTGCGCCAAGCTCCGCGAAGAACTGCCCGACGCTCGGGCCCGCGAGCACACTCGCCAGTTCGAGCACGATGAGGTCAGCGAAGGGAAGCATGGACAGGGCAGGTGCGCAAAGAGAAGACACGGCAAGATCGGGGGAGGCGAGGACAACAGGGCGGCGAGACGGAGAAACGGGGAGAATTCCGCCGCAGGGTTGACGCATCCGGTCTCGCTCGACACCTTTCACGAATTCCCCTATCTCCGAAACGCGCCGCCCGTGCCTGACTCCGTTCGCCCAGCCTTCGTCCTCCACGACTCGCTCACCCGTGCCGCCAAGCCGCTCGTCCCCGCTGCGACGACCGAGGACGGCACGCCGCGCCTGACGTTCTACGGCTGCGGGCCGACGGTCTACAGCTACGCCCACATCGGCAACTTCCGCTCGTTCCTCACCGCCGACCTCATCGTGCGCACCGCCGAGGCGCTGGGCTGGCAGGTCGACTACGTCTCGAACGTCACCGACGTCGGCCACCTCACCGAGGACGACGCGGCGGACGCGGCCGGCGAGGACCGCATGGCGAAGGCGCTCCAGAGCAAGGAGGGCGAGCGCTTCGCCAACGTGTGGGACCTCGCGCGGCACTACACCGAGGCGCTCGTCGAGGACTGGCACACGCTGGGCCTCCGCGAGCCGACCGTACGGCCCCGCGCCGCCGAGCACGTCCGCGAGCAGATCCAGGCCGTCCAGACGCTCATCGAGAAGGGGCACGCCTACGAGACTGACCAGGGCGTCTACTTCAGTGTCGCGTCGTTCCCCGACTATGGCAAGCTCTCCGGCAACACCGAGGCCAACGCGCTCGACGTGGGGGCTGCCGCCGAGTCGCGCGACGTGGTCACGGACGACGGCAAGCGCGACCCCCGTGACTTCGCGCTGTGGAAAAAGGACGACGCTCACCTGATGCAGTGGCACAGCCCCTTTACCGACGGCACGGCGTGGGGCTTCCCCGGCTGGCACCTCGAGTGCTCCGTGATGGCGCAGAAGTACCTCGGCGACACCATCGACCTGCACGCGGGCGGCGAGGACCTCCGCTTCCCGCACCACGAGTGCGAGATCGCGCAGGCTGAGTGCCTCACGGGCAAGACGTTCGCGCGGCATTGGGCCCACACGCGCTTCCTCCAGGTCGAGGGCGCGAAGATGGCGAAGCGCACTGGCAACTTCCTCACGGTCCGCGACCTCATCAGCGACGCCGACAACGGGGGACGGGCCGACTACGGCGCGCCCGTGGAGCCGCTCGCGCTGCGCCTAGCACTGATCTCCGGGCACTACCGCAAGCCGCTCAACTTCACGAAGAAGGCCCTCAAGGACGCCGCCAAGGTCCAGCGCCGCTTCACCGAGGCCGACACGCTCGTGGCCGACGCCCTCGACGCCGACCGCCCCGGCGACGACTTCCTCGGCGACCGCCTCACAGAGCGCTACAATGCCACGCTGGCCGCGCTCTGCGACGATCTCAATACGCCCTCAGCCATCGCTGCTGCGCTAGGCGGCGCGAAGACGATCGTCGGGGCGAGCGCGAACCTGAACGGCGCGACGGCGCAGAGCGCGCAGGCCTACCTCGACCGCATCAACGCGCTCCTCGGCATCATCCGCCCGGATGCGTCACCGGAGGCTGCCGTGGAAGACGCCGCCCCCGAGTTCGATGGACTCGCGGTGCAGGTCGAGGCGCTCATCCTAGAGCGCCAGATCGCCCGCGCGGCCCGCGACTTCACCCGTGCCGATGCCATCCGCGACGAGATCGCGGCGCTGGGCGTCGAACTGAAGGACACGCCCCAGGGCACGACCTGGCAGCGCGCGCTCGACTGAGGCGCGCGGCGCTCGGAGGGCTTCGGGTACAGTCTTTGGTAGCAGTGTGCGCCCGGCATCAAGGCCATCCGTTCCCATCGATGCGGGTCAGGCAGCCACTACGAGGGCTCCTGAATCTCAACAGACCTACTCCTTGCATGCTCCGCCTGATCACCGCGCTCGCGCTGACCGCGGCCCTCGTGGCCTGCGACTCTTCGGACACCATATCCACGCCGGAGCCTCCCGTAGACGACGCCTTTAGCATCGCTGTCGTCGCGATGGCACCGGACGGTGCGCCCGTGGAGGGGCTGCGCGTCGCCATCCGCCCGTGCTTCCCGGTGGTGATTGCGAGCCAGCAGGACTCCTGCGGGGCATCGGGCGGCAGCAGTCTCGTGCCTACGGAGGAGCCGACGCTCTCGGCCTCGGCCCAGATCTCTGCGAATGATCTGGGTTCTGTTTATCCCTCTCCATTCATCGAGCAGACGACGATCAGCTACCGCTCTGACGGAAGCGCTACGGAGCTGGAGGTCGATATCGTCGACCTCGATGGCGAGGTGTTCACGCTCGTCGAGCAGAGCGGGTCGCCTGCGCGTGACTATACCGTTCTGTGGGAAAACGACGGCCCGAGCGGGGTATACACCGTCCGCCTGCAGGGCGATGGGGCGGTCATCGACTCCGTCACCGTTGCCCACTGGGCTGTGCTCCCTCCTGACGCGGCCGATGGGCCAGATGTGCGCGGGCGTACCGACGCCGAGGGCCGCCTCGCGACGCAGAGCCAGACGCTAGCTCCGGCCTTCTTCGGTCCTGACGAGTTGGAGTATCGAGACGAGCAAAACGCGTCCTTCGGCACATTCACCATGCCTGCTCGGGTACGGATTACGCTCATCGAAGCGCTCTCGGGGCGGCAGCAGACCTACGACCGCGACCTCGTAAACGGCCCGAATGCGTTCGATCTGACCTGGAACGGGTAGGCTCGCCCAGGGCGCGTTTCCTCGTGTGAGCGACGCCTACCAGAGCTTCCACCACGGCTTCGAAGACGGCTCTTTCGTGCCCTCGTTCGTACTGGCGGCGATCGCGGAATCGACGGTAGCACTGTCTACAGGGCGGCGGTATCGTGGGCGCTGGGCGGTGCGGTCGGGTGCCCAGCGGTGCTTGACGAGGAGCGCCTGGGTGCGGGCCACCAGCGGTGCGCCGCGCTCGGCGT
>JBCCRG010000411.1:0-3758 GCA_039208155.1 Bacteroidota bacterium
GCCATCTGCCGCGTCAACCGCCTCGACGGCGAGGACAAGGAGTACGGCTACGTCGTCGACTACAAGGACCTCTTCAAGTCGCTCGAAGGCGCGATCAACGACTACACGGGTGGAGCCCTAGGGGGGTACGACCGCGAGGACGTGGCCGGGCTGCTTGAGAGCCGCCTCGACAAAGGACGCGAGCGCCTCGAAGAGGCTCGCGAGGCGGTCAAGGCGCTCACAGAGCCCGTCGCCCCACCCCACGACACGGCAGCCCACCTCCGGCATTTCTGCGGCGACCCCTCCGACAAGGAGGCACTCAAGGCGACCGAGCCCCGCCGCGTGGCCCTCTACAAGCACGTGGCAGCGCTCGTGCGCGCCTATGCCAACCTCGCTGGTGACATGGGCGAAGCGGGCTACGCCGCAGCCGACGCCGACGCCGTCCGGGCGGAGGTAAAGCACTTCGAACAGGTCCGCGAAGAGGTGAAGCTGGCCAGCGGCGACTACATCGACACGAAGGTGTACGAGCCGGCCATGCGCCACCTCCTCGACGCCTACATCCGCGCCGACGACACCGAGGTCGTGTCTGCCTTCGACGACCTCGGCCTCGTCGAACTCGTGGTCGAGAACGGCCTCGGGGCACTCGACCTGCTGCCTGCCGGAATCCGGAGCGACCCAGGGGCGATGGCCGAGACCATCGAGAACAACGTGCGCAAGGTGATCATCGACGAGCAGGCGGTCAATCCGAAGTACTACGAGCGCATGTCGGAACTGCTCGGCGCGCTCATCCAGGAGCGCAGGGCACAGGCGCTCGACTACAAGGCATACCTCGAGAAGCTTGTTGCTCTTGCAGGCCAGGTTGCGCGCCCGGCCTCCACGACGACCTACCCCCGGTCCATCGATACGGCCGCCAAGCGAGCCCTCTATGACAACCTCGACGGCGACGAGGCCCTTGCGGTCCAGATCGATACCGCCGTCCGCCACACGAAAAAAGACGGCTGGCGCGACAACCGCTTCAAGGAGCGTGAGGTGCGCGGTGTGATCCGCGAAGAGCTCGGGCCCTACGAGGCGCGCACCGATGAGATCTTCGAGCTCGTAAAGGCTCAGCGTGAGTACTAAGCGGCACCCTACCAGACCGAGCATGAAGTCCGGTTCCGAGCGACGGATCCTCGAAGTGAGTGGCCTAGCTGTCGAGGTCGTGCGCAAGGATATCCAAAACCTGCACCTCGCCGTCTACCCGCCGGACGGACGGGTGCGCATTGCTGTGCCGCGCCACGTGGACGACGATGCGGCCCGCCTCGCGGTCGTGGACAAGCTCCGTTGGATCCGCCGACAGCAGGCTGACTTCGCGCGGCAGCCACGCCAGAGCAGGCGTGAAGTCGTGACGGGTGAGAGCCATTACCTGTGGGGCCGTCGCTACCGGCTCGATGTCGTTGAGCAGGACCGCACGCCTCTCGTCCGCGTGCGCGGCCCGGAGTGGCTTGAGCTCACTGTCCGCTCAGGGACCAATGCAGACCGACGGCTACGTGTCTTGACGGAGTGGTACCGGAGCGAGATCAAAGCGCGGGTGCCTGCGCTCGTAGCCGCGTGGGAGCCTGTGTTGGGTGTGCGGGTCGCCGACTGGGGCGTTCGGCGCATGAAGACAAAATGGGGAAGCTGCAGCATCGACGCGCGCCGGATCTGGCTCAACCTCGAACTGGCCAAGAAGCCACCCACCTGCCTGGAGTACATCGTGGTGCACGAGATGGTGCATCTCCTAGAGCGGCGTCATACCGAGCGCTTCCGAGCGCTCATGGATCGGCATCTTCCAGACTGGCAACTGCGCCGTGCCGTGCTCAACCGCGCACCACTCGCCCACGAGGACTGGACCTACTAGGTGTTTAGCTGACCCGATGTGCGGGTTTCTACCGGCGAATCCAGCGCGTTTGAGGCGTTGGCCGTACAAGAAGGCGACAGGTCGCTCCCGAAACGTGCTCTCGGACGACGGTATGGATCCCCGATCAAGTCGGGGATGACCTCGAATCGGCGTTTTGAGTCCATACGGGCACTTTTAAAACTTGCACACCGGGTTAGCTGGACTTTGGCGCTATGCAGCGTAGGCCAACGTGCTGGTCATTCGCCTGAGCACGTCCGCCGGGATTTTCTCCATCCCCTTTCTTTCAGACGACATCCATAAACTCGGCGTCTGCCACGAGGCCAGCCGTACCGCCGCTAGCGCATCGCTGAATGTCGGAGCCGTCTTCTCGTACCACCCGCTCTGCCGAGTAGCTAAGCGTTCCGCGTCGTGGAGTGCGTCGGCCGCCAGCGTCACCACCGAGAAGAGCCCCAGCAAGCACGGCGTCGTGCGCGAGATCGCCTTCGGCGACCACTGACGCTGCGTCTCCAACTCGAGGTGACGGCGTACCTCCGCAAACGTCACCTCCAGAGCCCAGCGCCGCGCGTACCACCTCAGCGTGTCAAGTGCCGTGACGTTGGGGTCGGTCGAGAGCCAGCCTTTAGGGTCTACCCGCCCCGACAGGTCACGTACGAGCACCCACCGAAGCGGCACCGTAGGGTAGCCACTGTGGTACCACACCGCCGTGCCCGTAGCTACCTCGACGGGGTAGTCCTGCTGTCCATACCACCGGCTCATCCGGACGTAGCGCCAGGCGGTCGCCGGATCGTCCAGCTGGGCTGCCAGCGTCGGCTGGCGCGCGCCCCTCTTGCGCGGACGGCCTATCTGCCCCTTATGCCTCGGTGCGGCGGGATGGTAAAGCGCGGCGTCGAGGCGTAGGCGTGCCACGACGGTGAGGTGCTCCCGTACGGCAGCGAGCAAGCGGATCACGGCGAAGCTGGAGTCCGCCACGACCACGAGACGCCGTCCCGGTGCCAGTGCGCGGCCCCACCGGGGCAGTTGGAGGAGGGCCTGGCGCGCGTGGTCGGTAAGCTTCTTGGCAGGGTGCCCCCGGCGCAGGTAGTAGCGCTCGCTCGGGCACAGCACCGTCAAGAACGGGAGTGCCCACGCGCGCGCGCCCAGGGCACCTTGGTGAGGACCGCCAGGCTGAGCCAGCGTAGGCCGCTGGCCTTCACGAAGTGGCCGCGGCTGGAGCGGACCGGGTCGCGGTAGATGCCACGCGCCTCAATGCGAGTGCCCCAGCGTCGCTCGATCGTGTCGTCGATGCCGATGGGGCCGTCGGGTACGAGGCGCTCCACGAGGAGCCCGAGCAGGATACGCGCAGCCTCGCGGCAGGACCAACGTGCGCGGCTAAGCACGCGGTGGTAGGCACAAAAGCTGACCTGGTGGCGGCCCGTGATGTGGAGCGCGGCGGTGACGGTACGGGCTCGGACGGCGAGGAGGGCACCAGCGGTGAGCACGAGGGCACGTTCAAAGACGCGCTTGTCGAAGAGGGGCTCGAAGGCTACCATGACGGTAGCGAGTGCGGGAGGCAGCGACATCGGGAGACCTGTTTGGCGATAGATCTCCTGAGTACGCCGCCTCCTGCCTCGCTACCTCAAAGGGCCAAAGTCCAGCCCAGAGCATGTCATGAACCCATGCCAGCAGCGTCTGTCGGCTTGGAAACGGGCTCTGTGGCCGGGATTCGCCGATTCGATCACTAAGAGCCTATCCCAATAGGTAGTCGTCGGACGTGAGAGGGCAACGCCGCCACACGATCACCGCGCACGCCAGGTGGAGCAACGCCGCGTGGTTGATCACCTTCTTCTCCCACCGCACCAGCAAGCGCCGGAACCGGTTCAGCCACGAGTGCGCCGCCTCTACCACCCAACGCCGAGCCCGATAC
>JBCCRG010000412.1:0-3703 GCA_039208155.1 Bacteroidota bacterium
CAAGACCATGGCAAAGACCGCACGCAAGGTTACGCAGCGCGCCCGCATCCGTCGGCGCATCCGTAGCAAGATCAGCGGGACGGCAGCGCGCCCCCGCCTGAGCGTCTTCCGCTCGAACAAGCACATGTACGCCCAACTCATCGACGACCTCGACGGCCGGACGCTCGCCGCAGCAGGCAGCACGGACGCCGGGATCGACGTGAGCGCGAAGTCGCCCAGCGACGTCGGCAAGGCCGTCGGACAGCTCCTCGCCGAGCGTGCGAAGGAGGCGGGCATCACGACCTGCGTCTTCGACCGCGGCGGCTACCGCTACCACGGGCGCGTGAAGGCACTCGCTGATGGCGCACGCGAAGGCGGGCTCCAGTTTTAACGACCGCACCCCACTCTCCTACACCGGATACCATCATGGCACGTAATGATCGCGGGCGCGGGCGCCGAGCCAAAGCCTCCGAACAATCCAACTACATCGAGCGGCTGGTCGAGGTCAACCGCGTCTCCAAGACCGTGAAGGGCGGGCGTCGCCTGTCGTTCAACGCCATCGTCGTCGTTGGCGACGGCAAGGGCGCGGTCGGGCACGGTCTCGGCAAGGCCAACGAGGTGGCGGACGCCATCGCGAAGGGCACCGAGGTCGCGAAGAAGAGCATGATCCGTGTGCCGATCACGAAGAACGGCACGATCCCGCACGCCGTGCGCGGCCGCAATGACGCGGGCGTGGTGCTCCTCAAGCCTGCGAGCGAGGGTACCGGTGTGATCGCCGGTGGCGGCGTCCGCGCCGTGCTCGAATGCGCCGGCATCTCGAACGTGCTCTCGAAGAGCCAGGGCTCCTCGAACCCGCACAACGTCGTGGCAGCCGCCGTCGACGCGCTCGCGCAGCTCGAAGACCCCGCCGAGACGGCCAAGCGCCGCGGCATCTCGCTCAAGCGCGTCTACGAAGGGTAGCGCGAAGTTTGAAGTATGAAGTTCGAAGTGCGAAGTGTTCTGCTTCGGGCTCCGGACCTCGAACAGACAGTCTCATGGCTAAACTGAAAATCACGCAGACCCGCAGCACGATCCGTCGGTCGCAGGTCCAGAAGCGCACCATCGAGGCGCTCGGGCTAGGCCGGATCGGCAAGTCGGTCGAGCAAAACGACACGCCGCAGATCCAGGGCATGATCGCGAAGGTGAAGCACCTCGTCGCGGTCGAGTCCGTGGAGGCATAGTCCTCCTGCGAATAGGGCGTAAAGCCCGACGCGGCAGCTAGGACCCTGGCGACTGCGTTTCTATGTTCTGACTCTTTGCGAGTTCGCCGCGTCGCCTGTCCTGTGCCGCGGTGGGCGCTCTCAGCCAACGAAAACGATGGACCTCAGCAAGCTCACGCCCGCCAAGGGCAGCACGCACTCGAAGAAGCGCATCGGCCGCGGTCAAGGTAGCGGCACCGGCGGTACGGCCACCAAGGGCCACAAGGGCCAGAAGAGCCGCTCCGGCGGTAGCCTTCCAGCGTGGTTCGAGGGCGGCCAGATGCCGCTCCAGCGCCGCCTGCCGAAGTACGGTTTCAAGAACCGCTTCCGCGTGGCCTACGACCCGGTCAACCTCAGCCGCCTCGCGCGCCTCGTCGAAGACGGCGTGCTCGAAGACGGCGCGACGGTGACACCCGACACGCTCCGCGCGCTCGGCATCGGCGGTAAGAATGGCCGCTTCAAGATCCTCGGCGACGGCGACTTCTCGGCCAAGCTCAGCGTGACGGCGCACGCCTTCTCGAAGTCGGCCATCCAGAAAATCGAAGCGGCAGGCGGCAGCGCCACCGTCCTCGGTGACGACGCCCCCGCTGGCGACGATCCTGCGGACAACACAGCCGCGTAACTACCTCGGAGGCGGCACTCCACCTGACGCCCGGCCACGCTCCCACCCGTAGGCCCCACGTCTCGCCGCGCTCCGCCCACCCTGCAACCCTCTCCCCGGCATGGCCTCGGTAGCGGAAAGCATCCAAAACATCTGGCGCATTGTCGAGCTGCGGCAGCGCATCCTGTTCACGCTCGGCCTCCTGCTGGTCTACCGCATCGGCGCGTACATCACGCTCCCGGGCGTGGACGCAGGCGTGCTCGAAGACCTCATGGGCGACGGCCTCGGCGGCTTGCTCGGGCTCTTCAACATGTTCGTCGGTGGCGCGTTCGCCCAGGCGGGCATCTTCGCGCTCGGCATCATGCCGTACATCACGGCGTCGATCATCTTCCAGCTGCTCGGCGCAGTCAGCCCGACCATCCAGAAGCTTCAGCGTGAGGGCGAAGACGGACGCCGTAAGATCACGCAGTGGACGCGCTACGCCACCGTCGGTATCACGGCGCTTCAGGCCATCGGCTACGCGATCAACCTCCGCGTGCAGTTTGCCGACGCCATCGTGGTGAGCTCCACCGCGTTCATGGTGTCGACGGTGATCGTGCTCACGGCCGGGACGGTCTTCGTCATGTGGCTCGGTGAGCGGATCACGGAGAAGGGCATCGGCAACGGGATCTCGCTCCTCATCACGGTGGGCATCATCGCCTTCCTGCCGACGGCGATGCTCAACGAGTTCCAGCGCGAGACGTCGAACGTCTTCATCTTCCTCATCGAGCTCGGAGCGCTCTTCCTCGTGACGATGGGCATCGTCTATGTGACGCAGGGCACGCGGCGCATCCCGGTGCAGTACGCCAAGCGCGTGGTTGGCCGGAAGGTCTACGGCGGCGCGACGCAGTACCTCCCACTCCGCGTCAACGCGGCAGGCGTGATGCCGATCATCTTCGCGCAGTCGATCATGTTCATCCCGGCCACGGTCGCCTCGTTCTTCCCGGACAGCGCCTTCTGGCAAAGCATCGGCGGCGCGACGGCGGACATTTTCGGGTTCTGGTACTCGCTGATCTTCTTCGTCCTCTGTGTCTTCTTTACCTACTTCTACACGGCCATCGCGGTGAACCCGCAGGAGATGGCCGACACGATGAAGCGCCAGGGCGGCTTCATTCCGGGCATCCGGCCAGGGAAGCAGACCAATGAGTTCATCGACAACATCCTCACGCGGATCACGCTGCCGGGCTCGCTCTTCATTGGCGTGGTGGCGATCCTGCCCGCCGTCGCCTACCAGTTTGGCATCCTGCCGGGCTTCGCGAGCTTCTTCGGCGGCACGAGCCTCCTCATCATGGTCGGCGTGGCCCTCGACACGCTCCAGCAGGTGGAAAGCCACCTCCTGATGCGCCACTACGACGGCTTCATGAAGTCCGGCCGCGTCCGCGGACGCCGAGGATAAGTGCCCCCGGTTTTCCGTGAAGCCGTCTTGCCGTGACGGTGAATCGCAACGACTGCACGGCACCACGGCGAAACGGCCTCACTCCAACACGCTCCCATGATTCACCTCAAGACCGAACGCGACATCGCGGGGCTGCGCCGGGCGGCGGAGCTGGTCGGCGAGGTGCTTATGGGCGTCGCGCAGACGGTGGCCCCGGGTGTAGAGACGAAGACGCTCGACGAGGCAGCTGAGGCGCTGATTCGTTCGAAGGGGGCGCGGCCTGCGTTCAAGGGGTATGGCGGGGGCGGGAGCATGATTCCGTTCCCAGCCTCGCTCTGCATCTCGGTCAACGATGTCGTCGTGCATGGCATCCCGAACGGCACCATGCTCGCCGAGGGCGACGTCGTCTCGGTGGACTGCGGCGTGGAACTGGAGGGCTATTTCGGCGACTACGCGTACACCTTTGCGGTC
>JBCCRG010000413.1:0-3671 GCA_039208155.1 Bacteroidota bacterium
AAGGCCAGCACCAAGCAGGAGATCCCAACCGCGTCGCTGCCGGACATCATCTTCATGCTGCTCATCTTCTTCATGGTGACGACGGTCCTCCGCGAGGTGACGCTGCTCGTGCAGAACGTCCTCCCGGACGCCGAGGCCATCGAGAAGATCGAGCAGAAGCGGCTCGTCTCGTACGTCTACATCGGCGAGGCGAAGCAGGGAGACCTCGAAGGCCAGCCCGCCGTGCAGATCGACGACGCGCTCGTGGAGGACGTCAACACGATCCGCGACACGATGTACCGCAAGCTCCAGGAGGAGCCGCGCATGATCGTCTCGCTGAAGGTCGATTCCGACGCCGAGACGGGGCTCCTCTATGACGTGCAGCAGGAGCTGCGTCAGGCGCAGGCGCTCCGCATCAACTACTCGACGCGGCGCGAACTGTCGAACTGACGCGGCCCCGTCGAGGCCGCACTTTCACGCGCCCTCAGCGCATGGCTGCAGGCCCACGCGTAGCTTTCCAGAGAGCCTGGCTTCGGTCAGGCTCTCTGCGTTTGCTCCCTCTCGTGCCCGTCGACCGCCGATGCTCCAGCGTAAACAGACCATCTTTCTCCTGCTGGCTGGGGTGTGCCTGGCCGTCTTCCTCGCGCTCAGCGCCGCCTGGGCCGTCGGCCCGATCACGGCGCTCGGCTGGTTCGCCACGACGGCCTACGTGTTGGGCGGCATGACGGCCGTGGTCACGTTCGCGAGCATCCTGCTCTACAAACAGCGCGCCCAGCAGATGCGTGTCGTGACGCTCGCGCAGTGGCTCGTCCTCGCGCTCGTGGCGGTGGTGGTGGTCGCCATCGGGCTCACGTTCCAGGACGCCGAGGCAGGACCGCCCGCCGAGTGGCTGCTCACCTACTGGAGCCTGACGCTGCCCATCGTGGCGTACGTCTTCATCTGGCTCGCGAAGCGTGGCGTGGCTGCCGACATTGCGCTCGTGAAGTCGATGGACCGGCTGCGCTAACGATGACCGCGCGCGACCCCGAGGCTGCCCCAGACGCTGCGATCCCAACCGCGGACGCCAACGCATCGGTGCCTCGGCACGTCTGGGGGGCCCTGTTCGTCGGGCTCGTCTCGATCTCGTCGGCGGGCGTCCTGATCCGGTTCGCCTCCGACGCGGAAGGGCTGACGGTGGCGCTCTGGCGGACGATGTGGGCCGTGGCGCTGCTGCTGCCCGTGGTCCCTCGGGCGCGTGCGGACTGGCACGTCTTCACGCGCCGCGACTGGCTGCTGGTGGGGGCGGCAGGCGTCTTCCTCGGGCTGCACTTCATCCTTTGGATCACCTCGCTCTACCACACCTCGGTGGCGAGCGCGACGGTCCTCGTGACGATGAGCCCTCTGTTTATCGCCGTGCTCGGGATCGTGGCGCTCGGCGAGCGGCCAGCGCTGCGGACATGGATCGCCATCCTGGTCGGGCTCGTCGGAGCCGTGCTGATCGGCGCAGGCGATGCCGGGGCAGGCGTCTTCCCGCGCGCATGGCTCGGCAACGGGCTCGCCCTCAGCGCCGCGGCCATGTTCGCGGTCTATATCGTGATCGGGCGGGCTGTCCGGCAGCGGGTGTCGTTCCTCGCGTATCTCTTTCCGCTCAACGTCGTCGCCATGCTGACGGCGCTGACGGGCGCGCTCGTGACCAGCGCGCCGCTGGGTGCCCCGCTCAACGTGATCGGGTGGACGTTCGTGATGGCGCTCTTCCCGCAGATCCTCGGCCACGGCTCGTTCAACTACGCGGTGCGCTACATCTCAGCTGCGATGCTCGGCCTGCTCACGCTCACCGAGCCCGCCATCGCCTCGCTGCTTGCCTACGTGTTCTTCCAGGAAGTCCCGGGCGCGCTCGCGTTCGCTGGCATGGTTGTCGTGCTCGTCTCCCTCGCCGTCGTCATCGTGCGGCGGTCTCCTCGGGAGCAGGCAGAAGCAGCGGACTGAAGCGCTCCGCCGGGAGGTCGGCAAACCGCTGGCGCTTGCGCAGAAAGTAGTCGAGTGCGATGGAGCCACGGTAGGGGAGCGTGACGGGAGAGGATGCTGGACGTCGGTCGAGGTACGTCCCCCGCATCCGGTGTGCGTCGAGGTAGGCGCGGGCGATGGCAGCGGCTTCGCGCGGTCGGCCTGCGGTGAGCGCTCGGGTCGCAGCGAGCGTGTCGAGGGCGAGGCGGCGGGGAAACGTCGCGAGCCAGGCGCGGGGCGGGAGGTTCTTGAACAGCATCAGGAGGCTGTTGCGGAAGTTGAGATACGCCTTGCGCGGATCGCCCTGCGGCAGCGACGCGCCGCCGATATGGTAGACCTCCGCGCTGGGCTCCACACGAACGCGCCACCCGGCTCGCCACAGCCGCCAACACAGGTCGATCTCCTCCATGTGCATCCCGAACGCTTCGTCGAGCAAGCCCACCTCGTCGAGCGCCGAGCGCCGTAGCAGCAGGGCCGCGCCCGAGGCCCAGAAGACATCACGAGCGTCGTCATACTGCCCCGTATCCGGTTCCAGCGTGTCGAAGAGCCGCCCCCGTGTGAACGGATAGCCGACTGCGTCGAGGAAGCCACCACTGGCTCCGGCATACTCGAACCGCGTCCGGTCGCCGTGCTGGAGCAGCTTTGGCTGGACGGCGGCCACATCGGGCATCGTGTCGAGCACATGCACAAGCGGCGTGAGCCAGCCCGGCGGCACCTCCACGTCGTTGTTGAGCAGGCAGACGTAGTCGCTCGGCGCCGTGTCCAGAGCAGTCTGCCTGATCGCTTCGTTGTTGCCCCGCGCGAAGAGCCAGTTCTCGGGATGCGCGATGACGCGTACTTCCGGGTGCGTTGCCGCGAGCCACGCCAGGGTGTCGTCGGTGGACGCATTGTCCGCGACGACGACCTCTAGCCCATCAAACTCGGTCGCGAGGACGGACGGGAGGCAGCGCTCCAGCAGCGCCCGCCCGTTCCAGGTCACAATGATGACAGAGACGCGCACAGTTCAGGGGCGGAGGAGCGTACAGGGGCACGGCATCACCGCCTCACGGCGACACGGCCGCATCCGTGGAGGCACCCAGTCGCTCCAGCAGGCTCCGGTACCACGCCGTCGCGGCATCGACGTGCCCAGCGAGATCGCGGTGTCCCCAGACAAGGGAGAGCGTCCGGCGCGTGCCGTCGTGCGTCTTCGTGCGCTGGCTGTCCTTGACGCCGTTCGCGCACGGCCCCTCGCCGTCGAAGAGGCACAGCAGGCCGCTAAGGTCGATGGTCTGGCCGCTCGCGTTGAACACATAGCGCGCACCTTCTTCAGCGAGGCCGACCCGGAACGGCGCGGTCGCGCGGTCGAGGTCCACGACGCTGATCGGCAAGCCGCTGTGCAGCGAGACGACGTTGCAGGCATCCACGACCGCGTTGATCGAGCCGAGCTTGCCGTTCTCGGCAGCACGCACGAGGTATTCCGAAGCAGGCTTCCCGCGCCCGGTGGGCTTGTAGCCGCCGTGCCGGAGCAGGTCGCGTGAGGTAGTACGAATCGTCTCCGAGCGCGCCACGAGCGTCTCGGCATCGAAAGTGAGCAGCTCGGTCAGCCACGCAGGCGAGGGCGTCTCGCCGAGCCGGGCGTGCAGCGTCGTCTCGAACGCGGCGAGGTGAAGCAGCGGGTGCGAATCGACGGCGAGCGTCATCAGCCCTCGGCGTCTTGGCTTTGCACGAAC
>JBCCRG010000414.1:0-3646 GCA_039208155.1 Bacteroidota bacterium
CGAGTTGGACGGCACGCTTGCGCAGGGGCGCGACGCGTGCCGGTTTTGCTTCGTACGGACGGACGCCAAGGGGAGAGATATCGCCCCGGTTGGCTAACCAATCCGTCACAGTACAGCGAGGAACGCACCCCTCAAGGCGGCATACGGCTGCGCTCGACCCAGAGCCTAGGCGGCCTTGCCTCGTGTGAGCGGCGGCGTGTACACTGCCTCGTCTGTCCATGGGCGTACCCTCGTCGGGCGAGCCGCATCCTGTTCTTCTGCACGCTGCCCGCGTCCATCGAGAGCGGTTGCCCGGAGTGTGCCAAGACCTCCTTCCGAATCACCTCTGCTGCTTAAACCATGTCTCGCCTCCCTATCGTCTCTGCCGTCGTCCTCTTCGCCGTCGTCCTCTTCCCGGCAGCCGCTAGCGCCCAGGACGCCGACTGGCCCGAGGCTGACCCGGCCGATGTAGCTACGACCGAGGCCATCGTCGAAGCGGTCTACGAGGCGATCTCAGGGCCGTCTACCGAGCCGCGCGATTGGGACCGGTTCCGCTCCCTTCACCACCCCGCTGCCCGCCTCATGCCGACGACCACGACGCCTGAGGGAGAGCGCGTCGTGCTCGTGTTCACCCCCGACGAGTACGCCGACCAGGCCGCAAGCATCTTCCGCGACGCACCGATGTTCGAAGGGAAGGGTTTCTACGAGGTCGAGATCGCCCGGCGTGTCGAGCGGTACGGGTCGATGGCGCACGTCTGGAGCACGTACGAGAGCCGGTACGCGCCGGACGAGGCGGCGTACGCGCGCGGGATCAACTCTTTCCAACTGCTCTGGGACGGCGACCGCTGGCACATCCTGTCCATCTTCTGGCACCAGGAGAACGACACCTCGCCGATCCCCTCCCCGTACCTCCCCGAGGAATAAGCCGTTGTGAAACGGGTATTCGCTGCTCCGCCTACCGGATGAGTGCCTCTCCCGCGCTTACACCCGTGTCACCGTCCAGGTGTACTCCGTGCGCAGCGGCTGCGTGAACGCGACGAGGCGCACGAAGTAGATCCCGGCGGGAAGCCGCGCTCCGTCGAGCGTCATCGGGTACTCGCCCGCGTCGTGGGGGCCGCGCATGAGCGTCCGCAGGCGACGGCCCGCCGTGTCGTAGAGCGCCACGTCCACGTCGGCAGCTTCAGGGAGCGTGAAGCCGAGCTGCGTGCGCTGGCCGAACGGGTTGGGGTGCGCCGCCACGTAGCGGGGCGTTGGCGTCTCTTCACCGGGCGTGTTCGGCGGCGGCGTGGGGGGCGGCGCAGCGCTGCCGTCGAGGAAGTTGAGCGCGGTGTAGGTACCGCCGAGGACGCTCGCGGTGGCGTCGGGGTCGAGACCGAGCCAGCGTTCGAGGAGCGTCGCGTAGAGCGCGCGGAAGTCGGTCGTGTTGGCGGGGTTGCCCTTATCGTCGAGCGTGGCGAGGTCGGGGGCCTCGCCGTAGAGCCCGCCTTGCACGGCGTCGCCGACGACGAGCGTGGGGGCGGCCGTGCCGTGGTCGGTGCCGCCGGAGCCGTTCTCCGCAAGCCGCCGCCCGAACTCGGAGAAGGTCATCACCACGACCCGCTCCGCGTCGCCCGAGGCGCGGAGGTCGGCCATGAACGCCTCGACGGCCTGGCCGAGCGCGCGCATCAGGAACGTGTGCGTGTTGGCCTGCCGCGCGTGCGTGTCGAAGCCGTCGAGCGAGACGAGGTAGACCCGCGCGCCGAGCTTGCCCTTGATGAGCCGCGCCGTCGCCGCGAGCGACTTCGGCATCTCGTAGAGCGGCCCGTAGTCGGGCGTCGAAGCCGACTCGCCCGCGGCGTAGGCTTCCTGGATGATCTCGCGGTAGAAGACCGACGCGTTGGCGAGCGTCCGCACGAAGGCGAGCTCCTCGCCGTAGCGCGTCGCTGGGACCGCCTCGGGGTCGTAGGCCGCCGCGCCCGAGGCCAGCCGCTCCACGGCTTGCGCGTTCGCGAACGTCATCGCGAGGTTGGTGCTCTCGGTCTGGAACATGACCGGCACCGACGCGCCGATCTGCACCGCCGGTGGGGCAGGCGGCCGGTTCGTCTCGTAGTCGGGGTAGTCGCCGATGAGCCCGCGACCGACCCAGCCCGTCGTGCCGGAGGTCGTGTCGGCTGTCGCGACGATGTCGGTCGAGCGGAAGTGCGAGAGGTTGTGGTCGGGGTAGCCGACGCCCTGCACGACGGCCATGCGGCCCTCGCCCCAGAGCCCTTCGAGCGCGCCGAGCTCGGCGTTCAGCCCGAGGTCGTCCGAGAGCCGGATCGTGTCAGCTGGGTCGATGGCGAGCGAGGGACGGGCGTTGTAGTAGAGGTCGTTCGTGACCGGGACGATGGTGTTGAGGCCGTCGTTGCCGCCGTTGAGCTGGATGAGGACGAGCACGCGGTCCGTCTCCAACTGCGCGAGGTGCTGGAGGAACGGCGTCTGCGCGAGCGTGCGCACGGGCGTCCCGCCGAGCAAGAGCCCGCCCGCCGTGGCCGCGAGCCCGGAGCGCACGAGGAAGTCGCGGCGCGTCCACGTCCGATGGTCGTCGTCGTGGGCGTGCCCGTCTTCGAGCGCGATGGCGCGTCCGGCATCAGGGCGGCGGCGGATCGTGTCGTGGTCGCACATGGGCGCGTGGGTGGTTCATGGTTGTTGGTGCATGGTTCGACCAAAAACCATGCGCCAGTGGCCAGACACTACGTCAACTGAAACTCGGGGAGGTTGGCGAGGTGCGTCAGCAGCGCGACGTAGCGCGGGCGCACGCCTGGGTCGGCGGCATCCCATTCGTAGGGCGGCAGGCCCCCGAGGAGGATGGCGCCCAACGTCGCAGCTTCGTCCTCCGTGAGCGGTACTCCCAGCAGGTGGTCGGCAAGGTCGGCCGCAAGCACATCCGCTTCGTAGGGGCGCTCGAACGTCAGCGCTAGGGCCTGCACGTTGGCGGTCATCGCGGGGAAGTTCTGCCCGGCAATGCTCCACCGGCGCGGCAGCGTGTCGGTAGTGAGCCACCCGCGCCCGCGCGGCCAGCCGCCGACGTTGGGCGGCTGGAAGTAGGGCTGCTCCAGGCGCTCGAGCTGCAGGCTCAGCTTGCCGAGCTGGCTGTCGGGAAGTCCAGCGGTGCCCGTCTCGCGGTAGAGGCTGACCAGAAACGACAGCGCGTCCTTCACCTGCGCGCCGATCACGCCGTCCTCGAAGAAGGCCTCGCTGCGTAGGAGCGTCTCGATGATCGGGTCGAGGTCCCAGTCAGTCTGGAACTGTGCGGCCAGCGTGGCGACGTGGTCCGGGTTGACCGGGGCGGCGATGAACGCCTCGTAGAGCCGCGTGCAGACGAAGGTCGCGATGGAGGCGGCACGGGCCTCGAAGAGCCAGTCGAGCGCGCTCGCGTAGTCGAAGGTGTCGGTGCGGCCGAAGATCGTCTTCGGGCCGTCGTCGTGGCGGCCGGGCTCGAAGTAGCTGGTGAGCGTGTTCGGATCGACGCGCCAGCCGGTGAGGGCGCGGGCCAACTCACGGACGTCGTCCTGGGTGTAGTTGGGCGTCCCGTCCGGGCCTTCGAGGCCCATCGTGAACAGCTCCATCAGCTCGCGGGCGTAGTTCTCGTTCGGCGTCCCCACGGCGTTGCCGAGGCCGTCGAGGTAGAACAGCATCGCGGGCGTGA
>JBCCRG010000415.1:0-3621 GCA_039208155.1 Bacteroidota bacterium
CGACGCGGCCGGGCTCGCCGAGATGCGCTACGGGGCAGGCCGCCGCCACAAGCGCGGAACCCTCCTCGTGCTCACCTTCGGCACGGGCATCGGCAGCGCGCTCTTCAAGGACGACGAACTCGTCCCGAACACCGAGCTCGGCCATCTCCACTTCCTCGTGGATGGCCATGGCGGCATCGCCGAGCACTACGCGGCGGCGCGCCAGCGCGAGGAGCACGACCTCTCGTGGGAGGCGTGGGCCGAGCGCGTCCAGCAGTTCCTCGACCACGTGGAGAACCTCCTCCATCCGGAGACGATCATCATTGGCGGCGGCGTGAGCAAGCAGAAGCGGTGGAGCCAGTTCGGCCACCTCCTCAAGACGCGCGCGAAGCTGCTCCCGGCAGAGCTGCAAAACAACGCCGGCATCGTCGGTGCTGCGGTGGCTGCCTGAGGCGGCTCGTGGGTATGCTGTTTGCGGCTCGCCGCACCTGAACGCCCGTGCACCACGGCGAGAGGCCATTCGCAGGATTCGCCCCCCTCGCGTGCGCGCTGCCGTGTATGTTGTCCCGTTGATCCGCTCCCACCCCATCCATCTGTTCGATGTCCCGACGTCTCTTTGCTCTCACGTGCGTTGCTTGCGCCCTCACCGCCGCGCTGGCACTCCCGGCGCAGGCGCAGATCGTGATGACGACCAATCACGACCACAACGTCCAGCACCGTTGTGCCACACCGATGCCGTCGGTGGCGGAGCGAATCGCCATGGTGGAGAGCGCGCGGGGCATGAACGCCCGCTGGCCCGGGAACGAGCTCGTCGTGCCCGTCGCCTACCACGTCATCACGCGCAACTCCGGCACCGGCGACGTTCCCGACGAGCGCCTCATCGCCCAGACGGACAGCCTCAACCGCCAGTTTCAGGGGACCGGCATCCGCTTCGTCACGCTGAGCATCGACCGCACCGCGAACTCGGACTGGTTCAACAACATCGACCTGGGCAATACGCTGGAGCGAACCGCCAAGCGAGCCTTGGCCATCGACCCAGCGCGGGTGCTCAACCTCTACTTCGCCAACATCGACGCGCTCGGCTGGTGCTACTTCCCGTCCAGCTTCCCGGAGAGCGATGCCCGTCACGGCTGCTTCATGGCGACCGGCTCGGAGCCCGGCGGCAACCTCTTCCCCTACAACGGCGGCGACACGGCGACGCACGAGATCGGGCACTTCTTCGGCCTCTTCCACACCTTCTCGGGCGGCTGCGACGGCACCGGGGACCTGATCGACGACACCCCGGCTGAGCGATCGCCCAACTTCAACGGCTGCAACCTGGAACGGGATACCTGCCCCGACGAGCCGGGCTTTGACCCGGTCACCAACTTCATGGACTACAGCGTCGACTCGTGCCTGAACGACTTCACGCCGGGCCAGGTCGTGCGCATGCAGGAGCAGGTCGCGGCCCGCAAGCCGACGCTGCTCGAAGGCCAGACGACCGGGCCTGGGGTCAGCCGGACCGCCTTCGACTTCGAGACGCAGTTTGTCGGCACGGTCTCGTCCACGACGCTCTTCGTGGCCAACTTCGCCGCCGAGGGAGGCCCTTCGTTCTCGATACAGGACGTGACCATCGACAACGACGCCTACCAGGTATCCTTCCCCGACATCCTCATCCCGGTGGTTCCCGGGGAGCGGTTCCCCATCACGGTGGACTTTGCGCCGCTGGAGGAGGCCGATGAGCCTGCGACCCTCACCATCACGACGGACGACCCCGACATTCCCGTCATCGAAGTCGCCGTGATGGGCGCGGGCTCGCTCGCCTCGGCGGTGACGCTAGAGTCCGACGAGATCGAGTTCACCATCGACGAGGGCACGATCGGCGAGACGACCACCACCATCGGCAGCGTCGGAGCCTCGGACCTGACCTTTGCCTTCGCTGCCCCCGAGCCGGGCTCGTTCGTGAGCGCGATCGCGCCTGCGACCGGCTCCATCGCGCCGGGCACGGAGGAGACCATCACCTTCACCATCGACGCGACTACGCTGATACCGGGTGAGTACGAAGAAACGTTTGCGTTCACGACCAACGATCCGGACAACGCCGAGCTCGAGGTCACCATCGAACTCACCGTCGCGCAAGTGGTGAACACCGAGGAGCGGGACGGCCCGCTCACCTTCGCGCTCGACGGCAACTTCCCCAACCCGTTCGCCTTGACGACGACCCTCCGCTTCACCCTCGCCGAAGCGGCTCCGACCACGCTCGTCGTGTACGACGCCGCCGGCAACGAGGTGCACCGGCTCCTCGATCAAACGCTCGCGGCCGGGGCGCACGCCATCCCGTTCGACGCCTCGACGCTCTCCAGCGGCGCGTACTTCTACCGCCTCGTCTCCGGCGCCAACCGCGCGACGGGCTCGATGGTCCTCCTTCGCTAGCCACTCACGTTCACCCGGTCTCGCATGCGTGTTTTCCTCTCTTGCGCGCTCCTGCTCTGCCTCACAGGCTGCCGCGAGTCGCTCCTCACGCCCGAGGAGGGCGTGGATGCGGTCCCACCCACCGACGTGGGCGACGCCGTCCGCATCGGCTTCCTGAAAGGCCCGGAGCAGGTGGCCTTCGGGGAGAGCGCCGTCTTCAAAGCACCCGAGGACTCCACGGTCTACTTCTACGAGTGGTACCAGTCTGGCACGGGAGCATTTCAGATCTACAGCTCACCCGAGCGGGTCGTAACGTTTCGGGCCCTGCAGGTCGGGGAGGTCAAACTCGAATACGTCGCCTACGGAGGCAACGGCGGGGCGGAGCTGCGCGGGGAGCGGGTGGTCCAGATCGTTCGCTGACGCGCTCCGCCATCGCACTCACACGCGCAGCGCGGGCTGGGGCGACATAGCCCGGCCCCCGCTGCTTTTTTGTGGCATGCTGCGTGCGGTCGATGAAGGAACCGCGTAGTTTTCTGACCTCCACCACTCACCCGTTTGCGGCTCGATGCGCCTGCTCTGGTTCCTCGTCGTCGTCCCGATGCTGCTTTCGCTCCCCCAGGAAACGGGCGGCGCGACGGGGGAGGCGTCGCTGGACCCGTGGCCGAGCGTCGGGGTGTGGGCCGAGTCGGTGCTGGACACGCTCTCGCTGGACCAGAAGGTCGGCCAGCTCATCCTGACGCATGCCAACGGCACCCCGTCGAACCTGCGCGGGGCGGAGTTTAACCGGCTCGTGCAGCGCGTGGAGCGGTTCGGCGTGGGCGGGCTGCTGTTTTTCAAGGGCAACGCCGACGACCAGGCGACGCTGACGCAGCGCCTCCAGGCGCGGGCCTCGATTCCGCTGCTGGTGGCGCAGGACATGGAGACCGGCGCAGGGATGCGCACGAGCGGCACAACGCGCTTCCCCAACGCGATGGCACTCGGAGCCGCCGCCGACCCGGCGCTCGCCTACGCGATGGGCCGCGCCATCGCCGCCGAGTCGCGGGCTTTGGGCATCCACCAGAACTACGCGCCCGTCGCGGACCTGAACACGAATCCGCACAACCCCATCATCAACGTGCGTGCCTTCGGGGCGGACCCGAACGCCGCCAGCCGCCTCGTCGTCGCGTACCAGCAGGGCCTCCAGGATGGCGGCGTGATCGCGACGCTGAAGCACTTCCCCGGCCACGGCGACACGGAGGTCGACTCCCACGC
>JBCCRG010000416.1:0-3613 GCA_039208155.1 Bacteroidota bacterium
CAGGTCGAGGCTTACCTGACGCGCCTCGTCAACGCGTTCAACCCGGGGGCCATCGGCGGGCTGATGTGCCGCAACACGATCTCGGTCAGCTGGGACGGCCGCCTCTTCGACTGCGACTTCAACCAGATGCTCGACATGGAGGCCGACGTGGCGACGCAGAACCCCAACCTGCGGCACGACACCGACCGGATGCACCTGCGCGACTTCAACCTGCAAGCCTGGCAGGCCCGCGAGGTCCGCGTGGCGCGGCACTGCTACGGCTGCACCGCAGGCGCGGGCTCATCGTGCGGCGGCGCGACGGCATGAGTTGAGCGATGCCGAAGGCCCCTGCACTCATCTCCTGTGCTGAATGCCAAGCGAACGTCGCGCGTCTCATTAGCGCGTTCGAGGCTGGCCAAAGCACCGCGGAAGAAGCCGCTGCGGAGATCCGAGCGTTGACTGGGAAGTTCGTTGACGCCTTAACCGTGAGCGAGTACTGGGGCGCTGAGTCACTTGAATCGCTGGCTCGACGGCTTTGCACGGAGCCCCTTGCGGATTGGGCCACCCTCTCTGACGAGAACGCTCTTGCGCTGATTCAACAGGTCCTCGATGAGATAGGCGATGACGCGGTGTGGGCACGCAATAGTGAGGCGCTGGAACGCCGATACCGCAAGCCGAGCGGCACGTTGAGCGATCTGATCTTCCACGAGGATGTCACCGACGCCGCTCGGATCCTGGAGCACCTTCGCATTGATACAGTGCGGTACCAGTAACCTCTTTCCGCAAGGAGCACAGCATGAAGCACGAATTCAGTGCGGTCGTCGAACGGGACGGAGCCTGGTTCATCGCCTTTGCGCCGAAACTATCAGGCGCGAACAGGTAGGGCCGCACCTGAGACGAGGCGCTTGCGAGTCTGGCTGGTGCCGTCGTGCTCTTTCTCAAAGACCACCATGAGAGCGCAAGGACCCCGTAGCCCTCGGGAGCGTGAGACGGGCTGATCGTACCGCAGCCTACACGCTCTGGGCGACGCGAGCGCTGGCTCGCTGTGGAAACCGCAAGCGATCCGGTTTTACCCGGGCGATAACGTCACGCAGGCGTTCCATCGGCGTGCGGCAACCCCGCTGGCGGAGCCCCGGAGCGAGGTTTGATCGTCGTGCGCTTTCCGCGCTCTGCTCGACCCCACCCCACGGACCGGCCCCGCCCGATGGATCGCCGCTCGTTTTTGCTTCGCCGCCCACGCGCAGCAGCCTCACCACCGCTACCGGCTCCTGCGCTACCGCTACGTCGGGGTAGCCTCGACCGCTACGCCCCCACTGGCGACGCGCCGTGGGACGACCGCCGCCGCCGCCATCTGCTGCGCCGGACTGGATTTGGCGCGACCGTCGCCGAGGTGGCGGCCCTGCGCTCGGTCACGGCACAGGACGCCGTCACCCAGGTGCTCGATGCGGCCCGCGCGGCCCCGCTGCTCACGCCGCCCGACTGGGCCACGCTGGACCGCCCGGACCGAGGCACGCCCGCCTACAGCCAGTACACCTCCGACAACCGCCGCTGGCGCCGCGACTTCGAGTCCGACCTGATCGGCTCCTACTTCACGCCGACGCTGCGCGACAAGCTGACGGTCTTCTGGCAGAACCACTTCGTCGCGTCCATCGTCCGCTACGACCTCGCGCGTCACGCCTTCGACTACGTCCAGACGATCCGCCGCCACGCGCTCGGCGACTTCAAGCAGTTCGTCTACGACATCGGCCTCACGCCCGCGATGCTGTTCTACCTCGACGGCCTCGGCAACGCCGTGGGGACGCCGAACGAGAACTACGCCCGCGAGCTGATGGAGCTGTTCACGATGGGCCTCGAAGGCCCGGACGGAACGCCCAACTACACCCAGGACGACGTCCGTGAGCTGGCCCGTGCCCTCACGGGCTGGCGCGTCGATCCTAACACGCTCACCAGCTACTTCGAGCCGAGCCGCCACGACGACGGCCCGAAGACCATCTTCGGCCGCACCGACACCTTCGACTACGCGAGCGCGCTCGACTGGCTCTTCGAGGCCCGTGCCGCCTCCATCGCGACCTTCGTCTGCACGCGGCTCTACGAGGCGTTCGTCGCCGCCCCAGTCAACCTGGACCACGTCGCCGCGCTGGCCGCGCAGTTCCGGACCGACTGGGCCATCGCGCCCATCGTCGAGACGCTCCTACGCAGCGAGGCCTTCTTCGAGGACGGCGTGATCGGCGCGCAGGTGAAGGACGCGCTGTCGTTCCTCGTGAGTCTCTACCGCGAGACGGGCACTGCCGGGCTCCCCGACAGCCAACTCGGCAAGCTGAGTCTGCAGTTGGAGCGCCTGGAGCAACCCTACTTCCAGCCCCCCAACGTCGGCGGCTGGCCGCGTGGGCGCGGGTGGCTCACCACGGACACGCTACCGCGCCGCTGGAGCATCGCCGGGCAGAACTTTCCCGCGATGACTGCCAACGTGCAGGCCCTCGCGCTGACGTTCGAGCGGCCCTACGAAGCGGATGTGCTTGCGGCCGACCTTGCCGAGCACCTGCTGGGAGTCCCGCTCACGGAGGACGAAGCTGCGACGCTAGGCGCCATCCTCCTCGGGGGCCTGCCGCCCTACGAATGGGATGCCGCCGACCCAGGCGTGCGCCCGCGCTACGTCGCCCTGCTGACGCACCTCGCCAACCTCCCCGAGTTTCAGTTGACGTGACTGGCTTTTGGCTGTCAGCCGTCAGCTTTCGGCTGCTGACCTCCGCCTCCAGACAGCCGACGGCCGATAGCTGACAGCCCCTCTTGCCCATGTGCGACCACCACACGACCCATCGTCCGCGCGCCATCGCGCTCGAAGACGGGCACGCCCACGACGACGACCACCGGACGTGGACGCGCCGCGACTTCCTCGTGCGCTCGGGGCTCGCGGCCACGGCTGGCGGGCTCCTGCTCGGCGGGACGCCCGTGCGCACGCTCGCGCAGACGCCGTTCCTCCAGCATCTTGCCCAGTTGGAGACGGACCGCGTGCTCGTCCTCATCCAGCTCAACGGCGGCAACGACGGCCTCAACACCATCGTCCCGGTCACGAACGACCTCTACTACAACGCCCGTCCCACGCTCGCCATCGACCCGGCTGATACGATCCGGCTCTCGGACGACCTCGGGCTGAACGCCGAGCTCGGCGCGCTCGAAGGGCTCTGGGGCGAGGGCCGCATGGCGGTCGTGCAGGGCGTCGGCTACCCGGACCACAACCTCTCGCACTTCCGCTCGACCGACATCGTCGCGACAGCCGACACGACCTCCGGCACGACGGGCTGGGTCGGGCGCGGCCTCATCGGCGACTACCCCGACTACGAGACGAACCGCCCACCGGCCCCGCCCGCGGTGCAGATCGGCGCGTCGGTGCCGGTCATGTTCCAGACCGAGAGCACCAACCTCGCGATGACGTTCGCGAACGCGCAGGCCGTGGAGCGGCTGGCCTCGGGCGCGGCGGCCTACGACCCCGAGGCGGTCCCGGCGACGCGCTACGGCGAGGAACTGGCCTTCGTGCGGACGCTCGCCAACGCGTCGGTCTTCTACCGCGAGATCATCCAGGAAGCCTACGCCGCGGGCGAGTCGGCTTCGACGCCCGACTACGGGCCGCTCTACG
>JBCCRG010000417.1:0-3606 GCA_039208155.1 Bacteroidota bacterium
CTTTGTTTGGGTAGCTTGCAGTCCACGTTTTTGCTTGTCGCGACTCCCCCCGCTTGTACGCCTGTGACGGTGCACAAGCTGCCTCCCTCATCTCTGAGGGGGACAGTTTTCCGACCCTCCACGGGGAGGAAAACGGGGGGAGCCGTACCCGCCCGCACCTCCACGATTCAACTTCGATGGAATCGACTGACACCACGCCCGCTGACGCCAACGCCCTCACGCCTGCCGACCTCCGCGTAGCGGGCGCGCTCATCGAAAAGAGCCTCGCCACGCCGGACTACTACCCGATGTCCACCAACGCCCTGGCAGCGGCGTGCAACCAGAAGACGGGCCGCGACCCCGTGATGGACCTCTCCGAGCGCGACGTGCGCCACGCCCTCGACCGGCTCATGCGGTTCCGGATGGCAGGGACGAGCGACGGCGGGCGCGTCACGAAGTACCGCCACGCCTTCGGCCCGCGCTTTGGCCTCGACGTGCCGGGGCTGGCGACCCTCGCGGTGCTCATCCTGCGTGGGCCGCAGACGGCGGGCGAAATCCGCAGCCGCGTCGGGCGGATGCACGACTTCGCCTCGACGGAGGACGTGCAGGAGGTCCTCGACCGCCTCGCGGATCGCCCCGAGCCGCTCGTGACGCTGCTCCCGCGCCAGCCCGGCCAGGCCGCCGACCGCTACGCCCATCTCCTCGCGGGCGAGCCCGACCTGAGTGCCTTCGAGACGCCGAGCGGCGCGGTCGTCTCCGGCGAGGAGGCTGCGCTGGACGCCGAGACGCGTGCGTCGCTGAGCGAGCGCGTGGAGGTGCTGGAGGAGGAGGTGGCTGAGCTGCGGGCCTCGCTGGAGGCCCTGCGGGAGGCCCTGGGCGGGTAGGGGCAGAAGGCAGAAGAGCCGCGGCGGTTGATGCACCGCGTCAAGACCAATCGCCGTCTCATCGTCGGTTCGGCACGCAGCTGTTGGGGCGAACGTGGCATCGCTGGGCGGTTCGTGAACCGCCCCTCCACGCGAGCCATAAGACTGTGACACGATGGTGTCATCCAGCGCTTCTACCTTGATTCGTATCCACCCCACCTTGTGGACCTGACCTACGAGAAACCCATGCTGACGCCTGTTGCTCTTGCTCCGAAGCCTGCCGTGCCTGCACCGCTTGGCCCTACGAACCACGAACTTGCCGCCGTCCTCGACGCGATGGCGGAACTCCTCGTTCGCATCGAGGAGCCCAACCCGTACCGTGTCCGCGCCTACCTGAACGCCGCCGCCTCGCTTCGCGCTGAAGAGGAGCCCGCCGTCGTGCGCTACGTCGAGGGTGGCGCGAAGGCGCTCGAGGCGCTCGACGGTGTCGGGCTCAACCTGGCTGCCCACCTCGCTGACTACATCGAGACGGGGCGCATCCGACTCTACGACCGCCTGATGGAGGTGGCCGACCCCGAGGCGCTCTTCCGCAGTGTTCCAGGCGTCGGTCCCGACCTCGCGCGGCGGCTCGTGGAGGACCTCGGCCTGACGTCGCTGGCCGCGCTCGAACGGGCGCTCCTCGATGGCCGTGTGGAGGCCCTGCCGGGCATCGGAACGCGGACCGTGGAGGGGCTGCGCTTGCAGCTCAACACGATCCTGCACCGTGCACAGCGGCTCCGGGCCCGCCGCGTCCGGCGCCAGATGCTCGCCCAGCGCGTGCACCGCTGGCGCGCCGCCCAGCGTGGTCCGCTCCCCAACGACTCGGGGCCGAGCGATCCCACCCCCGCACCGCCGCAGCCTGCCACGACGCTAGCCCAGGACGACACGGTGCTGCGCATCGTCGAGCGCCCGGCGTTGCGCCGCGTCGCGTAGCCGCACGCTAGGCGAAAGCGGTAGCTTCGGAGCATGCACGCTCCCACTGCTCAAGCTTGGATCGACGCCCTCGGCATGGAACCCCATCCCGAGGGCGGCTTCTTTCGCGAGACCTACCGCGCCGCGTACACCGTCGAGAACGAGCATGGGCACACCCGCACGGCCTCGACGGCGATCTACTTCCTGCTCCGCGCAGCCGACATCTCGCACCTGCACCGCATCGCAGGGGACGAGGGGTGGCACCTTTACGCGGGCGGCCCGCTGACCATCCACACGCTCACGGCGGACGGCACCTACGCCGCCCTCCACCTCGGCCTCGATCTGGCCGCTGGGCAGCGTCCCCAGCACGTCGTGCCCGGCGGTGTCTGGTTCGGCGCGACCGTGGACGAGGGAGCCGACTATGCGCTCGTTGGCTGCACGGTGGCCCCCGGGTTCGACTTCGCGGACTTCGAGTTAGCCGACCGCGCGTCGATGCTCGCGGCCTACCCGCAGCACCGCGCACTCATCGAGCGGCTCACGTAGCGGAGCGGCTCACGTAGCGAGCCGAGCCCGCGAAAGCGGTGTAGCTCAGCCGCCAGGTCGGACGAGGGAGATGGGCTCCACCTTCATCGTGGCCGTCTTCGGCATGTCGGCGGGCGCTTCCGAGCCAGGGTACGGCCCCAGGCCGAGCAGTGTGAAGCGCTGCCCGCGTGCCTCGATCCAGAGGTGCGATCCCGCGCGGCTGGTCGGCTTGACACCGCCAGGGATCTCGAACGTGTAGGTCGAGGCCACGTCTTCGGCCACGTAGGTCACGCTGATGAGCGCGCGGCCGGGCTGGACGCAGGCAACGTTCTCGGGGCAACGGTTGTCGCTCACCACGCGGTTGAAGACGATCTCGTCACCGTACTCGTTGAGCGTCAGCGACTCGCCTACCTCGATCTCGAACGCTTCCCCGGAGTCCGTGGCGGTGTTCGCAGCTGGTGCTTCGGGATCCTCGGCGTTGGACGTGCTGCGACTGCTCCCGCATCCGACGGTAAGCAGGAGCGCGAATAGGGTGACGATGGCAAGCGGAAAAGACGAGAGGCGCATGGCCAGGGTGCGGAGATCAAAAAGAGAGCGAGAGCAAAGGCGAAGCTACGAACGCGCCAGGGACCGGAAGCCGTGTTTACCCCCGCGCATCGTCGCGGACGCGTGACCTGAGGCGGGCGCTAAAGCGGAGCCAGGCTCAGATGCGCGTCCGCAGCGAGAACTGGTGCAGGCCACCCACCTCGGACCAGCCGGTGTAGCCGTAGTCGAACCCGACGCGGCGGATCTCCAGGCCGAAGCCGAGCCCCACGCCCGCCACGTCGAAGCGGCCCTGCGGGTCGAGTTCGTCGCGGAGGCGGTCGTTGTAGCCCGCCCGCAGCGCGAACGCCTTGCCGAAGAACAACTCGCCGCCGACGGTGAGGTGGTTGAGTACCCGGTTGGCCGCGTTGCCCGAGCCCTCCGACAGGTCGGCGAGGTCGTAGCCCGTGACCGTGAGCTGCAGGGGTACGTTCGCGAGCCGCTTCGCCACGGCAAGGCGCAGGTCGAACGGCAGCGTGTCGTCCTCCTCGCCGAACGACGAAAACACCGTCCCGGCGTTCACGACGGCCGCGCTGACGGTGAGCTGCTGCTCGGGAATCGTGTAGACCAGGCCCGCGTCGAAGGCGACGGCCGAGGCGCTGGCATCGTCGAGTGTGGCGAAGAGGGTATGGAGCGTCACGCCGCCGCGCAGGCGCTCGTCTTCGGTGAGGGGGCGGGCGTAGCTGACCGATAGCGCGAAGTCGCCCGC
>JBCCRG010000418.1:0-3595 GCA_039208155.1 Bacteroidota bacterium
CCGACGCCGTCGATGTTGACGTTCAGCTTCTCAAACGGCTGCTCCTCGAACGGGTCGAAGGGATCGTAGGGCTGGATGGTGCCCACGGCTGCGCCCGTGAACTCGTCGGCGGCGGTGGAAGCCGGGGCCGCGTCGAGCAGGAACGGGAAGGCGAGCGGGGCCGTCGCCAGCGGAGCCCCGGCGGGCTCGGCGCGCTCCAGCGAGCCGTGGTGGGCATGGTGGTCGTGGTAGTGGTGGTCCACGACGAGGTTGTGGCGCCAATGCACCGTGCCGTCACGCGCATCCACGTAGGTGATGAAGCGTCCTGCCGGGGCTGTGGTCTCCACGTCCACGCGGTAGACGAGCACGTAGTCGAAGCGGCGGTCTTCCGTCTCGCTCGCCAGCGGCAGGATGGCGAGGTCGCCGACGACCGCGTTGTCTATGGCAGCGTTGAAGAGGAGCCCGTCCGTGGCGGCGAGGCGCGCGGCTTCCGCGGAGAGCGCAGGCGTCGTGTCCACCTCGATGTCCGGGTAGGTCGTCGACCCGAAGGCCATCACGCGCCCGTTCTCGAAGATGCGCAGCTCCACCTCCGAACGGAGCACGTCTAGGCCCTCGTGGGTCTGGAGGTACGAGACGTAGAACCGGCGGTCGGCCTCGACAGCCCCCACCTGGCGAAGCTCGTCAACCGGAGCGCCGAAGAGGGCCGGGTTCGTGCTGATGAACAGCTCGGCAGCCGCCGTAACGTTGTTGGCCGAGAGGCGGCCCACGCCGGGGATGCCCGCGGACGGCCCAAAGGCGCGGTGCGGCGTACCCGTGGCCTCATTCCAAAGGGCCGACCACGACCCGTGGTCGTCGCGGAACTCCTGCCACGCGGCCTGGCTGGCTAGCGACTGCTGGCGCGCCGCCGAAAGGGCTGTGGGCGGGGCGTCGCGCAGCGCGACGGTGCCGTCGTTCTGCGCCGCGACGGGCTGGGCGGGCAGCGCGAGCAGGGCGAACGCTGCGAGCGCTGTCAATAAAGAGGGTAGGAATCGGGGCATAGTAAACAGAGGCCTGGTCGAACGGAAAGGCGGGGTCAACGCCGTCGGGTGGGGAGAATACCCCTCAAAATCAGGCGTCAAGTATACGTGGGCGCAAACCGAGTTCCGGAGTCGGGTGCGGAGGCATCGTTGAATGCCCCGGCCCAGGCTGGATATATTGTCCAGTCTAAGCCTGCCGTAGCGCGCGCAGGCGAGTCACCCACGCGGACGACACGCCTCAGCGGTACGCCCATCTCATCACATACACGCAACGCATGGCCTCCACCCAGGACTTCCGCAACGGCTTCACCTTTTTCTGGAACGGCGACATCTGGAGCATCGTCGAGTTTCTCCACGTCAAGCCGGGCAAGGGCGGCGCGTTCGTGCGCACCAAGCTCAAAAACGTCCGCTCCGGCAAGGTCGTCGACAACGTCTTCCGCGCGGGCGAGAAGGTGGACGAGGCGCGCGTCGAGCGCCGCTCCTACCAGTTCCTCTACGAGGACGACCTCGGCCTCCACCTCATGAACACCGAGACCTACGAGCAGACCTCGCTCCCCGCGAGCCAGGTCGAGGGCCGCGAGTTCATCAAGGAAGGCGGCGAGATTGACCTGCTCGTGAACGCGGCCACCGACGAGCCCCTCTCGGTCGAGATCCCGCGCCATGTCCACCTCACGATCACACAGACCGACCCCGGCCTCAAGGGCGACACGGCGACCGGCGCGACGAAGCCCGCCACGCTCGAAAGCGGGGCCGTCGTCAACGTCCCGCTCTTCCTCAACGAGGGCGACGTGATCCGCGTGGATACGACCGACGGCTCGTACATTGAACGCGTGAGCACGGGCTCCTGAGCCGGTCGCTCCCAGGCCCTCGCCTGCGCTCTTCTCTCCCCCTCGCTCATCTCACCCCCGCCCCCGATGGACCTGACGCGCATCCAGGATCTGATCCGCCTCGTCAACGAGAGCGGCGTCGCCGAAGTCGAAGTCGAGGAGGGCGGCGTGCGCATCGTCGTGCGTAAGCATGCGACGCAGGTGTCGTACCAGCCGATGGGCGCGCCCGCGATGCCCTACATGATGCCGCAGCCGATGGCCCCCCCACCGATGGCTAGCGGAGCGATGCAGGCCCCGCAGGCGTTTCCGTTCCCGACGGGCTATCCGCCGGCCTACCCCGTACAGGTCCCGCCGACCGGGGTGCCTCCTGCGGCACCCGCCGCCCCGGCTGCCCCGGCCGCGCCGCAAGCACCCGCCGCCGAGTCGAAGCCCGCCGCCAGCGACGCGCCCGCTGACGGCACGCTCGTCCGCGCGCCCATCGTCGGCACGTTCTACGCCGCGCCCTCGCCCGACTCCGATGATTTCGTGACCGTGGGCAGCGCCGTTCAGAAAGGCGACACGCTCTGCATCATCGAGGCGATGAAGCTCATGAACGAGATCGAGGCCGAGGTGAGCGGCACCGTCAAGCAGATCCTCGTCGAGAACGCCGAGCCGGTCGAGTATGACCAGCCGCTGTTCGTCATTGGATAGAACCTGCCGTGGCCTGCGTGGGGGTTGCTAGCGACCAACACGCAACACGCAACACGCAACACGCAACACGTCGCATGGAAAAGGTTCTGATTGCCAACCGGGGCGAGATCGCGCTGCGGATCATCCGGACGTGCCGCGAGATCGGCCTCAAGACCGTCGTCGTCTACTCGACCGCGGACCGCGACTCGCTCGCCGTGCGCTTCGCCGACGAGGCCGTCTGCATCGGCCCGCCGCCGTCGAGCCAGAGCTACCTCCGCATGGACCGCATCATCGCGGCGGCGGAGGTCACGGGCGCCGACGCCATCCACCCCGGCTACGGCTTCCTCTCGGAGAACGCCGAGTTCGCGGGCATCGTCAAGGACAACGGTCTCATCTGGATCGGCCCGAAGGCGAGCACCATCCGCAAGATGGGCGACAAGAGCGTCGCCAAGGACACGATGCGCGCGGCAGGCGTCCCCGTCGTGCCTGGCTCGGAAGGTGTCGTCGACACGGTGGACGAGGCGAAGCGCATTGCCGCCGAGATCGGCTACCCGGTGATGATCAAGGCGTCGGCGGGCGGCGGCGGGCGCGGCATGCGCATGGTCCGCGAGGAGAAGGAGCTTGAGACGCAGTACCGCACCGCGAGCAACGAGGCGCAGTCGGCGTTCGGCAACGGGGCCGTCTACATCGAGAAGTTCGTCGAGGAGCCGCGTCACATCGAGATCCAGCTCATGGGCGACGGCCAGGGCGGCGTGATCCACCTCGGCGAGCGCGAGTGCTCCATCCAGCGCCGCCATCAGAAGCTCCTCGAAGAGGCCCCCTCGCCGGTCGTAGACGCAGCGCTCCGCGAGAAGATGGGCGAGGCGGCCGTCAACGGTGCGCTGGCCGTGGACTACGCGGGCGCGGGCACGGTCGAGTTCCTCCTCGACAAGCACCGCAACTTCTACTTCATGGAGATGAACACCCGCATCCAGGTGGAGCATCCTGTGACGGAGGAGGTCACCGACACCGACCTCATCGAGATGCAGCTCCGCGTCGCGCGCGGCGAGCGCCTCGGCAGCCACGGCCTGCCTGGCGCGAGCTTCACCGAGCTCAACGGCCACG
>JBCCRG010000419.1:0-3581 GCA_039208155.1 Bacteroidota bacterium
CATCGACGCGACCTCGGCGAGCATCTGCATCCTGATCCCGCTCAACGCCTGGGGGGCGTACGTCCTGGCGCTCCTCGGCGAAGTCGGCGTGGACGACCCGCTCGGCACGTTCGTCGCGTCGATCCCGCTCAACCTGTATGCTTTGGCTGCGGCGACGCTGGCAGGCATCGTGGCCGTCACCGGTTGGAACCTCGGCCCGATGCGCCGTGCGGAGGCCCGCGCGGCTACCGGCCAAGTCGCGGACGATGATGCCGCGCCGATGCTAGACGAGGCGGCGCTCGTCCCGGAGGCCACGACGAAGATCCCGCCGCGCGCGTTCAACATGCTGCTGCCGCTCGGCGTGATGGTCGTGATGATGCCGCTCGGCCTCCTCATCACCGGCGGCGGCGACCTCCGCGCAGGCAGCGGCTCCACGAGCGTGCTCTGGGCTGTGCTCGCCGGGCTGGCCGTGGCGTGGGTGCTGCTCCTGGCACAGCGCGCGTTCACCGTCGAGAAGCTGACGCAGATCGGGCTGCGCGGGGCGGGCGGGATGCTCGGGATGGCCCTCGTGCTGCTGCTCGCGCTCGCGCTCGGGGCCGTGGCGCGCGAACTCGGGACCGGGGCCTACGTCGCGCAGGTGGTGGCAGGGACGCTGCCGCTGCCGCTCCTGCTGCCGCTGGTATTCCTGACGGGCGCGTTCATCGCGTTCTCGACCGGGACGAGCTGGGGGACATTCGCCATCATGGTGCCTATCGCCGTCCCGGCAGCGGTAGCGCTCGGGCTGCCCGTCGCGCCGTTCCTTGCGGCAGCGCTCAGCGGCGGCATCTTCGGCGACCACGCCTCGCCGATCTCGGACACGACTATCGTCTCCAGCCTGGCGGCGGCCACGGATCACGTCGCCCACGTCCGCACGCAGCTGCCCTACGCGCTCCTCGCCGCCACCGTCGCCGCGCTCGGTTTCGCCGCGGTGGGAGCCACGTTGTGACTGGCTAGTAGCTGTTGGCTATTGGCTGTTGGAGGCGAGAAGGCCAACAGCCAACAGCCACAAACCAACAGCCCCCTTCAATGGCTCCAGTCCGCCGTCACGAGTTCGAGCGCGCCGTCGATCTGCGCCATGTCGAGTTCACCGTAGTTGTAGGCGACGGCCAGTTCGCCGTTGTCGTGGAAGACCCACGTCGAGGGGATCCACGTGACGGGGAGGCCGAGGAAGGTGCGGCGGCGCTGGCTCTTGTCGCTGCTCGCTCCGAAGTCGGGCTGGGTGAGCACCTCAACGCGCGCGGGGATCGCGTAGCGGTCGAGTGTCTCCTGGCCGGTTTCGCCGTCGTTCCAGATGGTCACGAAGGTGAACGAAACGTCCGGGTGGCGCTCGATGACCTCGTACCAGCCTGCCTCCAGCTCGGCGAGCGAGTTGCCGCACCACGGGGCCCAGAAGTGGACCACGTGGACGCCGTCTTCCAGGATCTGCGCGCGAACCTGCTCCTCAGCGGCAGTCGGCGGCATCACGCCGCCCACCATGCCCGTGCGCTCGTCGATGCACGCCGTGCCTGCGCCGCCGGTGGGGGCGATGCCCGTGAACGGCGTCAGCGAGGAGCCGTCGTCCGCGCAGCCGATCTCGTCGCTGGAGCCAGCCTCACTGCTGGAGCCGACCGCATCGCTGGAGCCCGCCTCATCGCTGGAGGAGACGACCTCGCTGACGGAGACCTCGCTCGTGGGGGTGGTCTGGGCAAGCGCGGCGGGGAGCGCGAGCAGGAGCAGAAGCGGGAGGAGGCGGGCTGTCATGGGTGCGGAGGGCATGGCAGGACGGGATTCGGGGAAGCGTAATCGTAGCGCCGCCAACGGGGGCGCTGGTAGGCGCGTTCCGCGTGCCGATGCGCCCAGCGCGGTGTGCGAAACCGCGCAGTCGAGTCCCTCGGCCCTAGCAGAATCAGCGATTGTGGGGGGTGGCATCGCTTTTTCTCTAGAAAGAAGCCACCTCGTCAACGCGCCCCGTCATGCTCCGCAACTACCTCCGCATCGCCCTCCGGACGCTCCGCCGCCAGCGCAGCTACGCCGTGCTCAACGTGGCGGGCCTCGCGATTGGCCTCGCCGCATGTCTCCTCATCGGCGTCTACGTCCTGGACGAACTGAGCTACGACCGCTTCCACGACGACGCGAACCGCATCGCCCGGGTGGTGATCGAGGAGGACGGCGAGCCCGACGGGACGTTCACAGGGCCGCAGTTCGCGCTCACGATGCCCGAGTCGTTCCCCGAGATCGAGCAGACGGCGCGGGTGCTGCGCCAGCGGGCGCTCGTCGCCTACACGGACCGCACGCGCGGCATCAACCAGCGCTTCAACGAGGACCAGGTGCTCTACGTCGACTCAACGTTCTTCGACGTGTTCGACTTCGCCTTTGTGGCAGGCGACGCGAGCGCCTTCATGGGCCGCGACGTCATCCTGCTCACCGTGTCTACCGTGCCGCGCTACTTCGGTGACGCCGACCCGACGGGCCCCGAGGTCATCGGGCAGGCGATGACGCTCTCCAACGCCGCCGAGCGGACCTACACCGTCGCGGGCATCCTCGAAGACCCGCCCGCCAACTCGCACCTCGACTTCGACATCGTCGTCCCTTACGGCGCGTACTACGCCGAGTATGGCATTCCCTTCGAGGTCAACTCGTACTTCTGGCCGAACGGGCTGACCTACCTCCGCCTCACGCCCGATGCGGACATCGCTGCGATGGAGGCCCGGATGGAGGCGTACGAGGAGCAGCAGCGCGAGGCGCAGTACGCCGCCCAGTTCGACGTGCGCCTGGAGCCGCTCACCGACATCCGTCTCGTGGGCGGCTATGACGCGCCAGGCACGTGGCCGCAGGTGCGCGCCTTCGGAGCCATCGCCGCGTTCATTCTCCTGCTGGCGTGCATCAACTTCATGAACCTGGCGACGGCTCGCGGGGTGCAGCGCGCCAAAGAGGTCGGCGTCCGCAAGTCCATCGGGGCGCGGCGCAGCCAGGTGGCGGGGCAGTTCTTCGGCGAGGCGCTCCTGATGAGCGGGCTGGCGCTGGTGCTGGCCGTCGGGCTCGCGCAAGCGGCCCTGCCGTGGTTCAACGAGGTCGCGGCGAAGGAACTCACGCTGGGGTATGGACAGCTCGGTTTCTGGGCAGGGCTCGTCGGCATCGTCGCCGTGACGGGGCTGGTCGCGGGAAGCTACCCGGCACTTGTGCTCAGCCGGTTCCAGCCTGCGGCGGTGCTCAAAGGGGCCGTGCAGGGCGGGCGCGGTGGCGCACGGCTGCGGCAGGGCCTCGTCGTGTTTCAGTTCACGGTCACGGTCGCGCTCCTCATCGCCACCGCCGTCGCGTGGCAGCAGCTCACCTTCATGCGCACGGCCAACCTCGGCTTCGACAGCGAGCAGATCGTGATGCTCGACGGGACGGGGCTGGAGGGTTCCTCGGGTGAGGACGCCACGCCCTCACGCTATCCGGTCCTGAAGAGCCGCCTGGAAATGCTGCCGATGGTCGCGGCGGTCGCCGAGACGGGCACGACGCCCGGCGTCAGCAACGGGGGCTCCTACGCCACGGACGTACGCGGGGCGACCATCGAGCGTGACGGTACGCCCGTCGACTTC
>JBCCRG010000420.1:0-3565 GCA_039208155.1 Bacteroidota bacterium
CTAGTGTGCCACCGACTGCCTGATGCAGAGCACATATTGGACTACGGAGCCTGTCAATAGCACTGTAAGCGTCAGTCCTGAGGTGAAGATAGGTAAGCCAATCCGCCCATCTTCTGCGCCCAGAAGTATGGCAAAGCCCACGACGGTCCACCCCACTCCCCATATCGCCAAAGCACGCACTGGCGTCTTGGGAAAGAGCATCACCGCCAGAATGCCTGCCGCGTGATACAGGCTCAACACAACAGCGAAGACCGGGAGCGTCACGACTAACGCGCCTGCTCCCCGTAAGTAGGCGTCGCTCTCGGCAGCAGGTGCCTCGGAGAAGACGACGAGCGCGATGAAGCCGACCGTCACGCTAAGGCTCGCCAAGACTGCTGCTCCCGTCCCGAGAAGGAGGCGCATTCGTCTACTCGCCCGGCGTGAGGATGCGGATGTCGTACGCCCCGACCTCCTCGACGCCGTAGGTCGTCACGTCGACCTGCCACTGGCCGCCGTCGCCGTCGAGCGGGCCGATGCGGGAGAGACGGTAGGCTCCGCCGTCGCCGTAGTCGTCGTTGCGCCACATCTCGCCGCTCGGGCCAATGACGCGGAGGTAGCCATCGAAGCCGAGTGCGCGGAGCTCGACGAAGAAGGGGCCGCTCGCGGGTGCCGTGACCGTCATCGAGTCGAAGTACTCGCCCTTGATTGACTGCTTGTCGGACGGGTCGAGGCGGCCGGTCATCTCCTGCGCGACCTCGTAGGCTGTCGTAGTGATGGCGAGCGTGTAATCGCCCATCGCGTCGGCGGCGTAGGCGCTCGCCCAGACGGTGTACGTGCCGCTCATCGTCGCCGGAAACTCGACCTGGGAGACAGCCGTGCTGCCCTCAAAGTCGTCGTTGTAGTATTCCTCTCCTGTGGGCCCGATCACGACGAGATAGGTGTCGAAGCTGTTGGCAGAGGTCTCCATGCGCACACGAACCTCGTCGCCCTCGTCGGCCTTGAAGGAATGCTCTTCGTAGAAGGCCCCGTTGTCGCGGGTCGGGTCGTCGGCGTCGAGGGAGCCGGAGAAGTCTTGAGCGGAGGCGGGCAGCGCCAGGAGGAGCGCGCAGAGCGCAGGGAGGAAGCGGGACATGGCTGGGGGCTCAGAAAGCAGATAGGATCGAAAACGCGTACAAAGCTACGCGCGGCCAGCGGTGAACGTGTGGCACCGCACTTATCGCGCACGACGACGCCACAACGGCTCACAGCACCCGTTCACAAGCCAGCTGCTTCCACGGGCGTCGGCGCGTCATAGACGGTGAAGCCGACGGTGTGGCTGCGAAGGCGTTGCCCGTCGGCCGTGACGGCCCGCAGCTCGACGGTGTGGCGACCGGGATCGAGCGACCACTCGGCACCAGTTCGCCGCCCAGCGAGGCGCTCGCCGTTGAGCCACCACGTCACGTCGAGCAGCCCCTCTTCAGCGGCGGCACGGAGGGTGAGCCGTTGGTAGTCGCGTCGCAGCACTGGGTCGAGAGCGAATACGGCACCGTCCTCGGGAAACTGCACGCGGAGGCGGTCCGAGGTGCGCAGCATGTCGGGTGCCGCAGCCACGTCGGCGCGGCTGATCGTGGGCGGAAGCGGCAGCCCGTGCGCGGCCATCCAGGCGTGATACTCCGGCGGGTGGACGACGAAAAGCCGCTCCTCGACGGCGTCGGCAGGCGTCTCGGCATCGGCCAGCAGGCCCGTCCGCGCGTCGATCCGGATGTGGCGATGGACGCGGCAGGTGTCGGTGGGCACCGTCCCCTCCAGAAACACCTCGCGGCGGGCGGCAGGGCACGAGACTCCTGGACGGAGGCCGCTCGCCGGGCAGATCATGGCCTCAGCGATGCCGTCAGGACGAGCGAAGTCGCCGCCGGGGCCGAGGGCCTCGAACGCGGCATTCAAGAGCGGAGCTGCGCCGGAGACGCCGCTCACCCAGCGCATCGGCGTGCCGTCGAAGTTGCCCGCCCACACGGCGACCGTGTGCGTGGGGGAGTAGCCGACCGCCCAGTTATCGCGGTAGTCCTTCGACGTGCCCGTCTTGACCGCGACCGGAAACGCCACCTCCAACGCGGAGCCGCGTCCGAAGCCTGGTGCGCGCGCCGCTGGATCCCGGAGGATGTCCGTGACGAGGTAGGCCACGTCCGCCGCAATCGGTCCCGGCTCGAACGACGGAGTCGGAGCGTGGAGCGTGTCACCGTCGGTGGTGATCGCGTAGGCGACAGGCTGTACGGTTGGGCGCGGGCCGCCGTTGGCGAGCCCGGCGTAGGCCTGCGCGAGTTCGAGCAGCGACACCTCGCCATTGCCGAGCGTGAGGCCGACGCCGTAGTGGCTCGCGTCGCGCGTGAGCGAGGTCAGCCCGGCGCGGCGGTAGGTCGTGAGCACGCTCGCGGGGCCGAGTTCGTGGGCGAGCCGGACCGCGGGCACGTTGTAGGACGACGCCAGCGCCTCGCGCAGCGGGACGGGGCCGTGGTACTGCCGGTCGTAGTTCTCCGGCACAAACGCCCCGCCCGCCTCGGCGATCTCGAGTTCGATGTCGGCGAGGATCGAGGCCGGGGTGTAGCGCCGCGTGGCGAGCGCCTGCGCGTAGGTGAACGGCTTCACGGCGCTGCCCGGCTGGCGGCGCATCCGCACGCCGTCGTTCTGCCCGAGCGCGACGTCGTTCCAGAAGTCGGCGCTCCCGAGATAGGCGAGCACGCGCCCCGTCCGGTTCTCCAGCACCACGAGCGCCGCGTTGCCCACCTGGAAGTCGGCGAGCCGGTCCACGTGCGCCCGCGCGACGGCTTCGAGGTGCGCCTGGAGGTCCGCGTCGAGGGTGGTGCGGAGGTGGGCGAGGCTATTGGCTATCGGCTGTTGGCTATCGGCGACGCTTCGTACGAAATGCGGAGCCAGGGACGTAGCCCGCTGAGGTGCTAGGTCGAGCGCGACGGCTTCAGCGCGGGTGCGCTCGTCAGGGGTGATCGCGCCCGTCGTCTCCATCGCTGCGAGGACGCGCTGCTGGCGGGCACGGGCAGCGTCCGGGTAGCGAAACGGGTCGTAGCCGCTCGGCCGCTGCGGCAGCCCGACGAGCAACGCCGCTTCGGGCAGCGTGAGTGCTGACGCGGGCTTGCCGAGAACCGTCTGCGCCGCCGCCTCGATGCCGAACGCGTTGCGACCGAAGGGGGCCCGCTCCAACCAGAGCGCCAGGATCTCGTCTTTCGCGAGATGCGCGTCGAGCCGAAGCGCAAGGTGGGCCTCAGCGAGCTTGCCGAGGAATCCCGTGGCTGTCGGCCCGCCGTCGGCGCGGAGGAAGCTGGCCACCTGCATCGGGATCGTGGACGCGCCGCTCACCACGCGACGCGCGCGGAGGTTATCGCGCACCGCTCGCGCCACGGCGCGCAGGTCGATGCCGTGGTGGTCGTAGAAGCGCCGGTCCTCCGTCGCTACCAGCGCCGCGACCACGTGCGACGGCAGCGCGCCTGGCTGACTCGGGTCGAGCGTCACCGGCTGCCCGCGCCCGTCGGGCCGTACCTCCTGTAGGAGCGTCCCCGCGCGGTCGGTCACGCGCACGCTCACCACCTCGCCCCGC
>JBCCRG010000421.1:0-3536 GCA_039208155.1 Bacteroidota bacterium
CCTCCCAACAGCAACGATGTCGAACGTTCTCATGGTGGATCGCAAGCCGACCACACGCCGCCCCCTCGCCGTCACACTGGTGCTCGGCCTCTGCCTTGGCGCCGTAGCTGGTGCGGCTTTCGGGGTGTTCTTCGGGGCCTTTGCCTCGGTCTTCCACAACGGACCCGAGCTCTGGACCGGCGTCCGCGAGTCCTGGGGCTTCTTCGCCCTCATCGGAGCCGCGATGGGCCTCGCCTATGGCTATGCCCAGCACGCGCGGCCGAAGTCGCGTTCATGACGCCTCCCGTTTATGACTTCCCTCGCGCCCCCAGGGCGCTGACAGACGGCCCCCGATGACCTACCTCCAGTTCCATTTCGCCTTTACGCTCCCCGCGATCCTCATGCTGAAGGTCGTAGGGCCCCGCGTGGCTGCCCGCGACGCGATGAAGGCGACCGTGTCCCTCCTCACCATCACCACGATCGCGTTCGTCTACACGACGCCGTGGGACAACTACCTCGTCGAGACAGAGGTGTGGGGCTATGGGCCCGGCCGCGTTCTCGCCACGGTGGGCCACGTGCCCGTCGAGGAGTACCTGTTTTTCATTCTCCAGCCGCTTCTGACGGGACTATGGCTTTTTCGCCTGCTTTGGCGTGAGGCCCCCGGGTCGGGCTGGACGACAGCCACCTTCGTGGAGGCCCCCTCCCGAATTGCGCGCTGGACTGGCGTAGCGTTCTGGCTCGCTGCCTCGGTCTGGGGCTATTTCCTGCTCGCAGAGGACTCGACGCGCTACCTCGCGCTCATCCTCGTCTGGGCCGCGCCCGTGATTGCGTTCCAGTGGGCCTACGGTGGGCACCACCTCTGGCGCTTCCGCCGCCTGGCCGCCATCGCCATTGCCGTGCCGACCCTCTACCTGTGGGTCGCGGACTGGATCGCGCTGGCGCTGGGCATCTGGCACATCTCGGAGACCTACACGACGGGCCTCGGCATCTTCGGGCTGCCCATTGAGGAGGCGCTCTTCTTCTTGGTGACCAACATCCTCGTGGTGCAGGGAATCTTGCTGATGCTGCACACCTGGAAGGTGCCGCGGCTGCTGGAGCTTCCGGAGTCCGGATCCCGCACGACGGAGCCGCCACCGCCTAAGCGCTCGCGTCGCGCGGAGCCCGTGCCTGCGTAGACACTGGAAACGTGGGCACTGAGGTCGTGCGCGCGGCAGGGCCGCATGCATGCTGAGACCGGTGGTAGGTTTGCCTCCCCTGTCTCACCGCCCTGCCCATGTCCCGTCTTCATCCTGCTGTCCTCGTCGGGTGGGGGAGCGTTGCGCTGCTGACGGCGCTGGTCGTCGCCGGGGTGGAGCCGGATGGGCTGTGGGTGTACGTGCCGTTCCTCCTGAGCGTCGTCGCGCTCGGGCTGCCGCACGGCGCGGTGGATCACGTGGTGCTGCTGCGTCTCCGCGACGCGCGGTTCCGGATGGGTCCGCTGCTGAGCGTGCTCACGCCCTACCTCTTGATCGGCATCGCGTACCTGGCGGTATGGTTTGCCGCGCCGGTGGCGGCGTTCGTGTTCTTCATCGCGCTGACGTGGGCGCACTGGGGGCAGGGCGATGTGCATAGCCTCCTCACACTCACGGGCGGCGGCCACCTCGTCTACCGCTGGCAGCGCATCTGGGCGCTCTTCGTGCGCGGAGCACTCCCTATGTTCGTGCCGCTTCTGGCGTTTCCCGAGGTCTACCTCGCCGTAGCTGACGCTGTCGCGGGCGTGATTGCGTCCGACACGGGCATTCCGGCGATGCTGCCCCGGTCGGTCCTGCTGGCTGGTGCGCTCGTCTACGGATTAGTCGTGCTCGGGTATCTCGTTGTGGGGTTTCGCACGGCGGGCCAGGCGCATCGCCGAGCATGGGCGCTCGATGCCTCGGAGGTGGCGTTGCTGGCCGCCTTCTTCGCGACGGTGCACCCGCTGCTGGCTGTTGGGGTGTACTTCTGCCTCTGGCACGCACTGCGGCACATCGTCCGCCTCACCGCTATCACCACAACGGCCCCGAGTGCCCCGAAGCGCGGCTGGCTCGCCTCGGCGACAGCCTTCGCAGTCCACGCCGTCCCGACGACGCTGCTAGCGCTGGCGTTCCTGTGGGGCCTCTACGCCATCGTGCCCGAGCCCCCTACGACACTCGACGAGTTCATCGGGCTCTACCTCGTCCTGATAGCCGCGCTGACGCTGCCGCATGTATGGGTGGTCGTCCGGATGGACGGGCGCGAGGAGGTCTGGGGCGACGCGCAGGGTAGTACGTCGAGTTAGGCCGCCGAGGAGGTCGCTGGAGCCGCTGTGCTGAGCACCTCGAAGCGGATGCCTTGCTGCTGGAGACGCTGGAGGTAGGGGAGTCCGAGCGCCGAGGCCGGCGTCAGTAGGCCCGCTGTCTCGGGGAGCGTATCGCGGTCGAAGGCGAGTGCGAGGGCCGCCTCCGCGAGCATCTTGGCGGTCTCGGTGTAGCCCGGGTCGCCACCCTCGATCTTCGCGGTGACGGTCTGGTCGCCGCTCGTGGCGTGAAACGTCAGGCGGAAGAAGCCTGCCGCGCGGTCGTCCTCGCTGGGGCCTGCCCCCTGCGGGTTGAGCGACTTCAGCCACCGCCGTGTTGGGCCAAACTGCGCGAGCGCGAACGCCCCAGCTGCGCCGCCGACGAGACCGCCGACCTGCACTACGGACTTCGCAGTGCCATAGTGACCATAGGCGAAGCCGTCACCGTAGCCAGTGATGAACTGCGCTGAGCGCCGCACCACCATCGGGTCGATGACGGGGAGTGGGTAGGCCCAACGGTCCATCACCTCGCTCTGGAAGGGCACCGCGCGCGTCGCGTTGCGTGTGGCGCTGAGGGGGCGGACGCTCCCCACGTTGGCGGCGTCGGCCCCGCCGGGGACCTTCGTGGTGCCCTCGGCCATCGCCTGGAGCGCGCTCGCCCACGTCCCGCCTGAGAACTTGCCCTTGATCGTCACGAAGCCCTCGACGGTAACCGGCTGCCCCGTGTCGGGAAGCTGCCCGACGGTGAAGAACGTCCCGAGGTCGGCGGGGACGCTGTCGAAGCCGCAGCAGGGGACGAGCTTGAGGCCGAGCTCGTGGGCCGGGCGGTGGTAGTGCCCGATCATGCGTTTCCAAAAGTTGGGCTCGCCCGTGATGTCGGCGTAGTCGGTGCTGGTCTGGACGCACGCCTGCACGAGCGGCTCGCCGACCTGCGCGAACGGCCCCACCGTCGAGGCGACGACGCGCGTCTGCTCGGTCATCGCCCGCAGCGAGGCCGGATCGCTACTGTCCGCCACGACAAGACCGATGCGCTCCACATCCGCGCCAGCCTCGGCGAGCCGCCGCCGTACCGGACGCAGCTTGTCGAGGTTGCGCCCGGCGAGCGCCCACGCGGTGTCGGGCGGGGCGTGCTGGGCGAGGTAGTCGGCCACGAGGCCGCCGGTGAAGCCGGTCGCGCCGAAGAGGGTGAGGGCGTAGGGTCGGGGCACGCGGGTGTGAGGGTGTGAGGGTGTGAGGGTGTGAGGGTGTGAGGGTGTGAGGGTGTGAG
>JBCCRG010000422.1:0-3520 GCA_039208155.1 Bacteroidota bacterium
CTCAACCAGCGGCTCTCGGACCAGCGCGCCACGTCGGTGCAGAACTTCCTGCGCAGCCAGGGCGTCGCGTCGAGCCGCCTCGAAGCCTTCGGCATGGGCGAGACGCAGCCGCTGGCGGGCATCCCCGGCACGAGCCCCGAGAACCGCCGCGTCGAGATCTCGCTCTACCCCAACCCGGACTACGTGCAGACTATGCAAGAGCAGCAGGGCGGCTGACCCTGACGGCGATTGGGAGCCTGGCTAGCTCAGGCATCCCTCGCACCCACGACGACCTCGTCGCCCCGTAAGGCGATGACGAACCGCCGCGCCGGACCCCTTCCCGGCGCGGCGGTTTCGCGTTTGGACAAGATGGGTGCTAGTTGGGCACGCATTCGTTACTAAATAGCACGCTGCAATTCTAGCGTTTTCAGTATCCTGGAAGCGGGTCGTTGTTCTCCCTCGATCATGGCCTTCTCCTACTCCATTCACCCGGATATCCGGACGGTCTTCCTGCGCTTCAGCGGCGAGGTGGACGGCCCGCAGCACAGCGCCGCCCTGGACACGGCTGTGCAGGACCCCGCCTGGCAGGTCGGGTTCGACTGGCTCGTGGACATGCGGCACGTCGCCCTGCTCCACATCACCCTCGACGATATGGCGACGATGCGGGCGCAAAACCAGCGGCTCAACCGCGTTGGCAGCCGAGCGCGCAGCGCCCTCGTGATGCGCCCGAGCGACCGCGAGATCGCGTCGCTCTACGCCACGGTCGTCATGCGTGACTTCCCGCCAGGCGTCGAGCGCGACGTGCAGGTCTTCCTCAGCATGACTGAGGCGCTGGCCTGGCTCGGCCTCGACGCGGTACCGGGCTAGCTCTCCCTCCATGCCCTTTGCCTTCGAACAAGACCCCCCTGGCGTGCGCTGTGCGCTGCGCTGCAGCGGAGATATAGACGCGGACGTACTGCTCGAGGTGGTCGCCTACGCCGTCCGTCACCTCACGGGACCGACGCCCCAGTGCCTCGTCGAGGGGCGGCAGATCCAGTCGCTCGACCTCGACCCGGAGGGCTTTGCTCGTGCTCTGCAGACAGGGCAGGAACTGACGCGCCGCCTGGGCCCCGGACGCTCGGCGTTCGTGGTGCCGGTGCGGTACCACAGCCTGGCCCAGCTCTACCTCATCCGCATGGAGCGGCACATGAAGACGGTACCCGAGACGCTCCTGCGTCGCGACTTTGCGCTGTTCGCAGAGGAGCAGGAGGCCCTGGCCTGGCTAGCCCAGGCGAACCTCGAAGCTCCGCGCTGAGCCAACAGCGCGGCAACGCAGCACGCTCCTGACTAGGCCGCTATGCCCCATGCGATCTCCATCGCTCCCCCTCGCCTCACCCTGACCTACTGGGGCAAGGTATCCGCCCAGGACCTGCTCGACGTGACGGCCAGCGTGAGCGAGCAGCTTCCTCCAGGGGAGTTCGATGTGCTGGCTGATAGCGTGAGCATCCGGGGGCTTGCCATCGCCCCAGACGAGATGGACGCCATCCTCGACGCTACCCTGCGCGTCGTGCGGGCGATTGGGCGAGGGCGCACAGCGTTCCTCATCCGCGAGGAGGACCGGGCGATTGGCACGCTCTTCCTTGTGCGTCTCCGCCAGGCACTGACTGCCTACGACCTGCCCGTGCGCGTCTTCGAGCTATTCACGAGCCAGGAGGAGGCGCTGGCCTGGCTGGCGGCCTCTCCGACAGCGCTCCGGTGGAGCGAGGCGAATCCGAGGCAGGACCCGACGGATCCGGGACCGGACCCGACGCCGTGACGGGCTCGGGCGCTTTCGGCTCGCCGAACCAGCGCGGCGGGTCGTGCCCGTGCCCGCCCCACGGAGCGCACCGCAGAATGCGCCACACAGCGAGGATGGTGCCCCGGACGAAGCCGTACTGCCGCAGGGCTAGGATGGCGTACTGCGAGCACGTCGGTGTGTAGCGGCACGACGGCGGGAAGAGCGGCGAGATCGCCGCCTGGTAGAACCGTACGGCGGCGATCAGCAGCAGGCGAGGCAGTCGCCAAACCGCGAGCGCGGCGCGGTAGAGAGGAGAGCGGGGCGGGCCAAGGTTCATCGGTGTGAAGGGTAGCGCTCGCCGTCAACGCGCCACGCGCTGTCGCGCTCCGTCTGCCGCATAGGAGGCAGAGGAGCCTTGTCCTCAGCTTAGGCATACGACTGGTCCGATCTTGTTGCATTCCTCTCCTGCTGCTGCCATGCCTGCCTCCGCCTATCCATCCGGCCCCGCCTCGTTGCAGACAGGCGATGCGCTCGTCGTCGTGGACGTGCAGCGTGACTTCTGCCCCGGCGGCGCGCTCGCCGTGCCGGAGGGCGACGCCGTCGTGCCGGTGCTCAACCGCTGGATCGAGGAGGCTGAGGCGCGCGGCGTGCCGGTATTCTTCACCCGCGACTGGCACCCCACGAACCACGCATCGTTCGTCGCGCAGGGCGGGCCGTGGCCGCCGCACTGCGTCCAGGACACCGAAGGCGCGACGTTCCACCCCGACCTCCTCGTTCCGGACGGTGCGCCCGTCATCAGCAAGGCGACGACCGCCGCTGCCGAGGCGTACTCGGGCTTCGACACGACCGACCTCGCTGCCCGGCTTCGCGCCGCCGATGTGAGCCGCGTGTGGGTCGGCGGCCTTGCCACGGACTACTGCGTCCGCGCTACCGCCCTCGATGCGCTCGCCGAAGGTTTCGCCGTCCACCTCGTCCCCGACGGCATGCGCGGCATCACACCCGACACCAGCGCGGAGGCTCTAGCCGAGATGGCCGGCGCCGGGGCCGTGCTTCCTGACGGGGTCAACCCCGCTGACCTCGCCGCGGGCGCAGCGGGGCTGTGATTCTTCTACGCCGCTGCGTTCGCATCGAGTCCGGTCCGGCTCCCCCCGCTTGCACGCCTGCAACGGCGCGCAAGCTATCCCCCTCGGGGACGAGGGGGACAGTCCGAGGGGCGGAGCGGGCAACGCGGAGACGACGCAGGACGGGGGGAGCCGAATTGACAAGAAGCGCCTCTCATCTGCAGGCATACCCAACCATCGCTCCTTTCCCATGACGCCCTGGATTGACGACGCGCGGGCCGCGCTCGTGACTGACCTCTACCAACTCACGATGGTGCAGGCCTACTGGCATGAGGGGCTCACCTCGCCCGCCACGTTCGACCTCTTCATCCGCCGCCTGCCCCCGACGCGAACGTACTTCCTCGCCTGCGGCCTCGACAGCGCGCTCGGCTACCTCGAAACGGTCCGCTTCACCGACGAGGCGCTCGCCTACCTCGCCACGCTGCCGCCATTCCGCGACGACTTCCTCGCGTGGCTCGCCGACTTTCGCTTCACCGGGGCCGTCCGCGCTGTACCGGAGGGCACGCCCGTTTTCCCGAACGCGCCGCTCCTCGAAGTCACCGCGCCGCTGCCCGAGGCGCAACTCGTGGAGTCGTTCCTCATCAACCAGATTAGCGTCCAGACGATGCTTGCCAGCAAGGCGGCTCGCGTAGTGCGCGCGGCACAGGGCCGCACCGTCGCTGAC
>JBCCRG010000423.1:0-3505 GCA_039208155.1 Bacteroidota bacterium
ACCGAATCACCCTCGGTGACAAACGATGACGAGGCCGGTGACGCCCGGTGACACGCTGCAAGCTAGCCCCGCGTATACTGCCCCGTTTCGGGTGAAGTTTGCCGCCGCGCGGCGCTCCGCCCGCTCCCGTCTCCCCGCTGTCTGCTCCTCGCCGTTGTGCGCGCCCACCATCGCATCGGGCTGATCCTGCTCGCGCTCGTGCTCGTGCCGACGCTCGGGTACGTCGCCTACGAGGCGAACGCACTCAACGCGAACGAGGCCCTGCTCGAGTCGATCTACACGCAGCAGCTTGACGACCTGTTGTTCTCGGTCAACCAGTACGCCTTCACCGTCACCGACAGCTGGGCGCAGGAGCTGACGGGCGACTTGCAGAAGGCGCAGCTCGACGGGCGCCCGCTGGAGGCCGCGCTCGACAGCGCGCTCGCCCGCGACGATGCGCTCGTAGGAGTCTTCATCACTGACACGACGCTGCAACGCACGACCGCTACCGGCGTGGATGCCGACGCTGGGCCGCCGTTCGACACCGCCTTCGTGCGTCGCCTCCTCGACCGCTATCGGGTGGGGTATCGCCAGCTTGCCCCGAGCACGCTCTGGGTGGACGGCACCACGGCGCGGACAGACCGCATCGCGCTTGCGTTCGTCGGCAGCACCCCGCTGCCGGCCCTCGGCGACGCCCCCTACGTCGCCGGCTTTATCCTGGACGTCCCCTCCTTCATCAACGATGTCCTTGGGCCCAAGATGGCGACGGTCGGACGGGGGACGTTCGTCCTCAGCGTCGCCGACACGGCGGGCACCGTCGTCTACCGCACCGAGGGCATGCGCGATGCCGACGACCCGCTCGATGTAGCCGCCGCTCCTCCGTCGCCGAACGGCCGCGCTCGTTCGGGGGCTCCGTCGCTGTCCGACAGCACCGCCGCGGTCGTGCCGGTGGCCGACATCGCGCGCAAGCGGCTGTGGATCCTGCCGGCGCACACGGTGGGCATCGGCGTTCCCGGTGAAGGCATCGGCGCGACGTTGCAGCGGCGCTTCCGGCGCAACCTGCTCATGATCGGACTGCTCGGGCTGCTGCTGCTCGGCGCGGCGGTGTTCGCCTACCGGAGCGTGGAGCAGGAGATCGAGCTTGCCCGCGTCCGCGCCCGGCTGGTGTCGAACGTGTCGCACGAGCTACGCACGCCGCTGGCGCTTATCCGGATGTATGCCGAGACGCTCGAAGCGGGCCGCGTGCCTGACAAACGGCGGCCGGAATACCTCGGCGTGATCGCCCGGGAGAGCGAACGTCTGAGCCGCCTCATCGACACGCTGCTCAACTTCTCCCGCATCGAGGCGGGGCGCGAGCGCTTCGACCTCGCACCGACCGACCTCAACGCGCTCGCCCGCGACGTGACGGCCCGCTTCGCCCTCCCCGCCGAGCGCGACGGTTTCACCATCGAGACGGCCTTCTCGGACACCATGCCTACCGTGGAGGCCGACGCCGAGGCGCTGACCGAAGCGCTTGTCAACCTAGTGGACAACGCGTTGAAATACTCCCGCCCGCACCCCGATGCGCGCCGCGTGGCGATCCGCACGGGCGTGCATCGAAACGGCTCGCGCAAGCCCCAGGCGTTCGTCGAGGTCGAGGACGACGGCCCCGGCATCGCAGTCGCGCACCAGCGCCAGGTCTTCGAGCCGTTCTTCCGCGTCGGCGACGACGCCCGCGATGACCTCGTCCACGAGACGAAGGGCACCGGCCTCGGCCTCGCGCTCGTCGCCCGCATCGCCGAGGCGCACGGCGGCCGCATCGACCTCCACAGCGCCCCCGGCGACGGCGCGCGCTTCCGCCTGCTGCTGCCGTTGGCAAGCGAACCGCCCGCCTGATCGACCTCCCTTGCCACTTTCTTGTCATCCTGAACTTGATTCAGGATCTAGCCACGCCCGTTGAGATGCTGAACCACGTTCAGCATGACACGAATGGGAAATGGTGCTAGATCTGAAGACTCGACTTCTGCCCCTCATGCCCCACATCCTCATCGTCGAAGACGAACCGGCCATGCGTGACGGGCTGCGCGACAACCTCGAGTTCGAGGGCTATGACGTCGACACAGCCCCCGACGGGGAGGCAGGCCTCGCGGCCCTTCTGAGGAAGCGCTACGACCTCTGCCTCCTCGACGTGATGATGCCCGTCCGTTCGGGCTTCGACGTGTGTCGCACTGCCCGCGCCGAGGGCGTCACGACGCCGATCATCATGCTCACCGCCAAAGGCCAAGAACTCGACAAGGTTCGTGGGCTGGAGTACGGCGCCGACGACTACGTGGTGAAGCCGTTCAGCCTCCGCGAGCTGCTCGCCCGCGTGAAGGCTGTCCTCCGCCGCGGCGCCCCCGCCGAGACGAGCGACCAGGCCACCGTCGGGCGGCTGCACGTCGATTTCCACACCTACGAGGCCACGCTCGACGGCGACCCGGCGACGCTCACGCATCTGGAGTTCGAGGTGCTGCGCTACTTCCACACGCGCCCCTCCGAGCCGATCTCGCGCGACCAACTCCTCACTGACGTCTGGGGCTACGACGGCGACGACCTCCCGACGACGCGCACCGTGGACAACTTCATCCTGAAGCTCCGCCAGAAGCTCGAACCCGACCCCGCGCGGCCCCGCCACTTGCTCACGGTACACGGCGTGGGCTACAAGTATGTACCGTGAGCTGGTGTATGCCGCGTGCGTGCTACCACAGGGTCGAGACACCGTAGGGCGAGAACGCGCCGTCGCGGCTCACGAGGGTCAGGCCGTCGGCCTCGGCCTGAGCCAGCAGCAGTCGGTCGAACGGGTCGCGGTGGTGCAGCGGTAGTGCGTCCAGCGCGTAGACATGGCGTGGCTCGACGGGTAGGACCACGAAGCCATTGGCCGCACACTGCTCATGGACTAGGTCGGAGAGAGGCATTGTCAGCGAGAGCTTTCCGATCTGGACTTTGATCTGGATCTCCCAGAGCACGACTACGCTGAGAAACGTCGCGTCCGCGTCAGACGAAAGTGCTCGGTGTGCAGCATCCGAGAGCCGCGTCGGTTCGGTCGCCCACCACAGAAATGTGTGCATGTCGAAGAGGAGGCTCACTGGTAGAGTGGGTCCGTATCCTCGTCCCCGAGCCAGAAGGAGTCGGGGAGCGGCTCATCAAAGTCGTCGGCCATGTAGAGGACGGCTCCCTTGTGGAGCCCGGCGACGCGCTTCTTAGGCGGGGTAGGCTCGGGCACGGTGACCTGAATGCGGTAGGTCGCACCGTCGCCGGTTTCGATGACGAGGTCGTCGCCCTGCGCGGCCTGTTCGAGCAGCGCGCCGAGGCGTTCCTGAGCTTCGTGGAGCGAGACTTTCATAGCATGCAGGGCAGATGTATGTCATGCTTGAAGCCGTCGCCTGGCCGCAGGTTCGGCCTCCGGCCTCACGACCTGTAGCATCGTGGCTCGAACGCTGCGCTCTGCACGTTGGGAGTTCGTCAGCTAGGCCGCCTTTCCCGCTATCGGAGCGGCGCAGCTACCGGG
>JBCCRG010000424.1:0-3484 GCA_039208155.1 Bacteroidota bacterium
CGCCACCTCGGGTCTGCGAACAGTCGCTCCTCCGCCAAGCTACCCTCTCTCGCTATGCCCCGCCTCGTGCTGGCAGCCTGCGCTGCGCTGCTCCTCGTCACCTCCGGCTGCGTCAACCCCGAACTGCTCGCCGAGCGCGACGCCCAGATCGAGCAACTCCAGGGCGACCTCAACCTCGCCTACGCGGAGATCGAGCGCGTCCGCGCCGAGAACGAACGCCTACGCAGCGGGAGTGACCGCCCCGTCGTCGTGCAGCCGCGTCCGGCCCGCCGCGGCGAGCGTGGCGAGACCGTCGCCATCCTCCCGACGGACATCTACTTCGAGTCGGGCAGCGCGCAGCTTACCCCGGAGGGTGTCCGTCGCCTCGTGGAGGTCGGCGAGAAACTCAAGAGCGAGTATGGCGGGCGCGAGGTGCGCATCGAGGGCTACACCGACGGCCAGCCCATCGCCGAGCCGCTGAAGGATCGCTTCCCCTCCAACTGGGAGCTCTCCGCGGCGCGAGCGGCGATGGTAGCCCGCCACCTCCAGTGGACGCACGAGATGGACCCGACGCGGATGGAGGTCGTCGGGCTGGCGCAGTACCACCCCCACGCCTCGAACGAGACCGAGGACGGGCGGCAGCAGAACCGCCGCGTCCGCATCGCGGTGATGGGCGGGTAGCACTTTCCCGAGGTAGGTCGGAACCCGGCACGTCACATGCTGTCAGAAACATGTGTATGTCTCTATTCTCCAACCTCCTCCTCGCATGGACTCCCCGAACAAACAGAAAGCCGAAGGCACGCTCGACGAAGCCAAGGGCAAGGTCAAGCAGGCCGTCGGCGACCTGACGGGCAACCGCGACCTCCACGCCGAGGGCCAGGCTGAGGAGGCCAGCGGTCGCGTCAAGCAAGCCCTCGCCGATGGCCGCAAGGCCGTCAAGGATCTCGTCGACTGAGTCCTGCCTGTAGCTCTATCGACCGCGAAGCCGCTGCCGTCCATGTGAGGGCAGCGGCTTCGCCGTTCAGGATGGTATCCTTCGGCGGCCTCCAGAACGCTCCGCCCAACCTGTGCCCAGTCTCGACGCGCTCCTCGCTCAAGCCGACGCCTTCGTGCGCGACGTGTGCGTGCCGATGGAGCGCCTGCTCCTCACGCACGACTACGCAGGGCTCGACGCGCGCCTCGCCGAGGTGCGTGAGGAGGCGCGGAAGGCCGGGCTCTGGAACCTCTACCTCAGCGAGGCACACGGTGGCCCGGGCCTGTCGCTCGTGGACTTCGCGCGGGTGAGCGAGGTACTCGGCTGGAGCCTGCTGGGTCACGTCGCCACGAACTGCCAGGCACCCGATGTGGGCAACGTCGAGTTGCTGCTGGCGCACGCCACCGAGGCGCAGCGCACCGCGCTCTTGGAGCCGCTGTTGGCGGGACGCATCCGCTCCTGCTTCGCGATGACCGAACCGGAGCACGCGGGCTCCAACCCGCGCTACCTGAGCACGACGGCGCGTCGCGAAGACGACGGGTACGTCCTCGACGGTCACAAGTGGTTCACGACCGGCTTCGACGGGGCCGCATTCTGCATTGTGATGGCCGTCACGAACCCCGACGCAGAGAGCCCCTACGGTCGCGCCTCCATGCTGCTCGTCCCGACCGACGCGGAAGGTCTCACGCACGTCCGCCGCCTCCCCGTCATGGGCGACGAGGGCCACGGCTGGTTCTCGCACTCCGAGCTTCGCTTCGAGGGGGTCCGCGTGCCCGTGACGCACCGCCTCGGGCCCGAGGGCAGCGGCTTCCTCCTCGCACAGGAGCGGCTGGGCCCGGGTCGCATCCACCACTGCATGCGCTGGATCGGCGTCTGCGAGCGCGCGCTCGACCTGCTCTGCCAGCGCGCCACTACGCGCGAGCTCTCGCCGGGCAAGCCGCTCGCGGAGCGGCAGCAGGTCCAGGTCTGGATCGCTGAGAGCCGCGCGCACATCGACGCGGCACGGCTGCTGGTGCTGGACGCCGCTGGGCGCATCGAACGAGAGGGCCAGCGCGCCGCCCGCGCCGCCATCAGCGCGATCAAGTTCTACGTCGCCGACGTGCTGCAGCAGGTGCTCGACCGCGCCGTGCAGGTCCACGGCGGCCTCGGCGTCCTCGACGACACGCCGCTCGCGTTCTGGTACCGCCACGAGCGCAGCGCCCGCATCTACGACGGCCCCGACGAGGTCCATAAAACGGTCGTGGCGCGCGAGGTACTAAAGCGATACGGCCCGGCCTGACACACTCGCCCCGCCTGCCTCGCAACCGGATACGCGGAGCAGGGTCACGCGCTGAGCGCGGCCTGCGCGGCGGCGAGTCGGGCGATGGGGATGCGGAACGGCGAGCACGACACGTAATCGAGGCCGACGCTGTGGCAGAACGCCACCGAGGCGGGGTCGCCGCCGTGCTCGCCGCAGAGGCCCACCTTGAGGCCCGCCTTCGTTGTCCGGCCGGATGTGGTTGCCATCGAGACGAGTTGGCCGACGCCTTCCTGATCGAGCGTCTGGAACGGGTCGGCGGGCAGCACCTTGCGGTCGAGGTAGGCGGGGATGAACGTCCCGGCGTCGTCGCGGCTGTAGCCGTAGGTCATCTGCGTCAGGTCGTTGGTGCCGAACGAGAAGAAGTCAGCCTCGGCGGCGATGGCCCCGGCGGTGAGCGCTGCGCGCGGAACCTCGATCATCGTCCCGACGAGGTAAGCCACCTCGGCCCCGCGCTCGGTGAAGACCTCCGCCGCCACGCGCTCGACGACGGCGCGCTGGTTGGCCAGCTCGGCGACGGTTCCGACGAGCGGCACCATCACCTCGGGCTGCACATCGACGCCCTCGGCCTGCACTTCCACGGCGGCCTCGAAGAGGGCGCGGGCCTGCATCGCCGTGATGGCCGGGTTGGTGATCCCGAGCCGACAGCCGCGGTGACCCAGCATCGGGTTGACCTCGGCGAGCCGCGCCACAGCGGCCTGCACCTGCGCGACGGGCACGCCGAGGCGGTCGGCGGTCTCCTGCTGGCTCTCGGGCGTGTGCGGGACGAACTCGTGCAGCGGCGGGTCGAGGAGGCGAACCGTGACGGGGAAGCCGTCCATCGCGCGGAAGATGCCCGCGAAGTCGGCGCGCTGGAACGGGAGCAGGCGGTCGAGCGCGGCAGCGCGGGCGGCGTCGGTGTCAGCGAGGATCATCTCGCGCATCGCCCCGATGCGGTCGTCGCCGAAGAACATGTGCTCGGTGCGGCAGAGCCCGATCCCAGCGGCTCCGAACGCACGGGCCTGAGCGGCGTCGGCGGGCGTGTCGGCGTTGGCGCGGACGCCGAGCGTACGGGCGTCGTCCACCCAGCCCATGAACGTCTCGAAGTCGCCCGTCAGTTCGGGCTCGACGAGCGCCTCCTGGCCGAGGATGACCTCGCCGGTGGAGCCGTTGATCGAGAGCCAGTCGCCCGCCTCCACGACCGTATCGCCGACCGTGAAGCGGCCTGCGGCTTCGTCGATCACGAGCGCGCCGCA
>JBCCRG010000425.1:0-3469 GCA_039208155.1 Bacteroidota bacterium
CGAGTTCATCGTGTTCGCCTTCCCAGCCTACACGGGCTGGCAGCAAGGCAACGACGGGTGGGGCAGCGGCATCGACGCCAACGGTCCAGACAACCTGCGCACGTACGGCGCCTTCCTGGGCAACCGCTACCAGGACCAGCCGAACATCATCTGGGTCGCGGGCGGTGACTGGGGGCCGAACGGCCCGTTCGACCTCGCGGAGGAGTACGCCGCGCTCAAAGCCGGCATCGAGTCGACCGGCGACGCCAAGCTCTGGACTGGCCACGGCGGCCAGGAGAGCGGCCTCGATGTCTACGGCTACCTCGACCTCGACCTCAACACGACGTACGTCTATCCCCCGCAGGCCGTCCCGCTCCGCGTCGCCGAGGATTACTTCCGCGACGATGCCCTCCCATTCGTCTTCTTCGAGGGTCACTACGAGGGCGAGTACGACGTGTCGACGCGCGACCTCCGCTATCAAGCCTACGGCGGCGTGCTCGGCGGTGCGTTCGGCCACTTCTATGGCAACAACCCGATCTGGTTTTTCGGCGACGGCTGGCAGGACGCGCTCGGAACGCCCGCCGCGCAGTCGATGACGCACCTAGCGAGCCTGCTCCGCTCGCGCGCGTTCTTCCGCCTCGTCCCGGACTACGGCGGCGACGGCGAGTCGGCCGTGGTGGCTGGCCGCGGCACCGAGGAGGAGCGCTTCACGCTGCTCGCTGCCGCCGACGACGGCAGCTCGCTCATCGCCTACGTACCCGATGGGCGCTCCGTCACGCTCGACCTCAGCAGCCTTGCCGACACGCAGGCGCGCGTCTGGTGCTACAACCCCGCCACAGGCGCGTCCGACGACCTCGGTACGGTGGAGGCAAGCACGCAGAGCTTCGACGCGTGCGCCTCCTCGGAGGACTACGTCCTCGTCGCCGACGCGGCCTCGCTCGGCTTCGCGGCCCCCGGCACCACGCGGTTCACGGAATGATCTGCTGCGCGGCCTGACGCTTCCCGCGCAGTGGTCTTCGCGCGGCGGTGAGGCAGGGCCCTCGCCGCCGCGCTTTTCGTTTCGATGCCACGCGTGCGCTCGAAGGACATCGACGGCCTCGTTGTGCCGTACGCCTCAATTCCGAGAGCCGATCGCTGACAGCCAACAGCCCAAACCCGGCCTAGCTGCCTCGGACCGACCGTACCTCTGCATCAGTCCCTACTCGATGATGCGGTCCTGGTTGGCTTCGATGAAGCTCTTCCAGTTCTTGAACTGGCCCGTAGCCCCCTGCTGGACGCGGTGACCGTGGCAGAGCGCGACCGCCAAGGCGTCGGATGCGTCGAGGCCGCGCGACTCGGTGAGGCTCAGCAGGCTCTTGACCATGAACCAGACCTGCTGCTTCGAGGCGTTGCCGTTGCCCGTGACCGACTTCTTGACCTCCTTCGGCGTGTACTGCGTGACGGGCAACTCGCGGTGCATCGCAGCGAGCATCACGGCCGCCTGCGCCCGCCCGAGCTTGAGCATCGACTGCGCGTTCTGCCCGTAGACCGGCATCTCAACGGCGCACTCGTCCGGCAGCGTCGCTTCGATGACCTCGACGAGCCGCTCGTAGATCACGCTCAGCCGCTTCGGGTGCGCCATGCCCGACGGCAGGTCGATAGTGTCGTAGGCGAGGATACGCTCCTTCTTGCCCACGACCTCGATGACGCCGTAGCCGGTGTGCAGCGTGCCAGGATCTACGCCGAGGACGATCATAGCAGAGGACAAACGTAGTACAGAGCGAAGATATGGGGGCGGTTTGCAAACCGCCCGTACGATTTTGCAAACCGCCCCAACGGTTTACGCCAACGCCGCCATCGTCTCGTCGTCCATCTCCAGCGTCGAGTAGACGGCCTGGACGTCGTCGAGGTCTTCGAGGCGGTCGAGGAGCTTGAGCACCTTGGCGGCCTCGTCGGGTGCGAGTTTGGTCGTGGTGGAGGCGATCATCTGGAGGCCCGAGTCGTCGGTCGGCGCGATGCCCTCGGCTTCGAGCGCGTCGCGGACGGCGGCGAACTCCTCCACGGGCGTCGTCACCACGAACAGGTCGTCCTCGCGGCGAAGGTCCTCAGCCCCGGCGTCGGCGACGAGCAGGAAGAGGTCGTCCTCCTCGCGCGCGTTACCGTCGGCGTCCTCGGCGGGGACTTCGAGGACGCCTTTGCGGTCGAACTGGAACGCGACCGAGCCCGACGTGCCGAGGTTGCCGCCAGCTTTGCTGAAGGCGTGGCGCACCTCCGAGACGGTGCGGTTGGTGTTGTCGGTGAGCGTCTCCACGTAGACGGCGATGCCGTGCGGTCCGTAGCCTTCGTAGGCCCCCTCCTCGTAGTCCGCCCCCTGGATCTCGCCTGTGCCGCGCTTGATCGCGCGCTCGACGTTATCCTTCGGCATGTTCTCCGCTTTCGCCTTGTCGATGGCGAGCGCGAGCTTCGGGTTCATGCCTGCATCGCCGCCGCCCTCGCGCGCCGCGATCATGATGTCGCGGGTGATGCGCGCCCAGGCCTTCGACTTCTTAGCGTCGGTAGCCGCCTTCTGGCGCTTAATCTTGGACCATTTATTATGACCAGCCATCTCGTTGGGTGTGGACGTGTGGATGTATGAACGTGTGGACGTGCCCCGCCATAAACGTGCGAACGGGCTGCGCGTTCGACCGCCCCACTGGCGGGCACCTGTCATTGGGCCAGCACTACAGAAACGGGGCGCAAGATATTGATCCTCCGGTCTCAGCAGCGCCTCAGCGAGCCGTCGCGGCCACGCTGGTCGCACGCGTCCCGTCTAGCCGCTCCTCCACCTGCGACGCGATGCGCGCCCCGATGGCGAGCGAGGCCGTCGCCGCCGGGCTCGGCGCGTTGAGAACGTGCACCTGCCGGTCGGTGGCGTGGATCACGAAGTCGTCGGCGAGCGCGCCGTCTCGGGTGACGGCCTGGGCACGGACGCCTGCGCCGCCGTCGCGGAGGTCAGCGCGTGTGACAGCGGGGACAAGGCGCTGGAGCGACTTCAGGAACGCGCCTCGGCTGAGCGAGCGGTGCATCTCGTAGAGCCCCATCCGCCAATGCTGCATCGCGAGCCGACGGAAGCCGCCATACCCGAGCGTCTCGGCGAGATCGCGGAAGCGCACGGTCCCCCAGCCGTACCCCTCGCGCGCAAGGGCCAGCACGGCGTTCGGGCCACACTCGACGCCGCCGTGGATCATCCGCGTGAAGTGGACGCCGAGGAACGGGAAGGCCGGGTCGGGGACAGGGTAGATGAGCGTCCGGCAGAGGTGTGCAGCCTCCGAGCGCAGTTCGAGGTATTCGCCCCGAAACGGCACGATCTGCACGTCGGGAGCGAGACCCGCCATCCGCGCGAGGCGGTCGGCGTGGAGGCCCGCGCAGGCCACGAGCGTCCGCGCCGTCACGGCCCCCTGCGTCGTCTCGACGGTCACGCCGTCGGCACGCCGTTCGATACCCGTGACGGCGTGACCGAGGCGAAGATCGA
>JBCCRG010000426.1:0-3464 GCA_039208155.1 Bacteroidota bacterium
GTGCGGACCTACGCCAGCGACAGCCGCGTCACCGACTCCGCCGCAAGCGCGACCGCCTACGCTTCCGGCATCAAGACTTACAACGGGGCCGTCGGGGTGGACACGATGCGCGCGCCCGTTGCGACGCTCCTCGAAGCCGCTGAAGCGCGGGGCATGGCCACCGGGCTCGTAGCCACGAGCCGCATCACACACGCGACGCCTGCGTCCTTCTCCGCGCACGTCCCGCAGCGCGGCATGGAGAACGAAATCGCCGTGCAGATGCTCGGGCAGGGCATCGAGGTGATCCTCGGGGGCGGACGGCCGAATTTCCTACCTACCGACAACCCCACGGGCTTCACAGGCCGTCGCACCGACGGGCGCGACCTGGTCGCCGAGGCGCGCGAGCGGGGATATACCGTGGCCCTGGACCGCGCTGGCTTCAACGCCTTCAGTGCCGTACCGCTCGGCAACGACGACACAGCCCCGCCCGTGCTCGGCCTCTTTGCCGACTCGCACCTGGCCTACGAGATCGACCGGGACGCCAACGCCGAGCCGAGCCTGGCGGAGATGACGACGTTCGCGCTCGCCCACTTGAGCCGCGACCCCGATGGCTTCTTTCTGATGGTCGAAGGCAGCCGCATCGACCACGCGGGGCACGGCAATGACCCCGTCGGGCACCTGCACGACATCATCGCCTTCGACGACGCCGTGGCGGAGGCGCTTGCCTTCGCGGAAGCGGACGGCGAGACGCTGATCGTGGTGATGGCCGACCACGAGACGGGCGGGCTCTCGCTCGGACGCAACCTGAACGGACGCGGCATCTACGACTGGCGGCCGGACCTGCTCGCCCGCGCCACGCGGAGCGTCGAGGGAATGATTGCGATGGTCGAGGCCGGGGCCGCTCCCGACTCGCTCATGGAGACCCACGGCGGCATCGACGACCTCACCGACACGGAGCGGACGGCCCTCCTCGATGGGCTCGCCATCCCACGTGGCCCAGGCAACCTCCGCGACACGATGGCCGCGCTCCTCTCCGAACGCGCGCTCGTCGGATGGACGACCGGCGGGCACACAGCCGTCGCGGTCAACCTGCACAGCTTTGGTCCGCATGCAGAGCGCTTTGCGGGCGTGATGGAGAACGACGCCATCGGCCGCACCCTCGCCGAGGTGATGGGCTTCGACCTCGATGCGCTCACAGCCGAACTCCGGGAGGCTTTTGCGGAAGGCGTCGCGGAATGACGTGTAGACGTCCGGACGTGTGGACGCTTCTTGCACCCCTCCATCTAGTGCTGCCCCTACCTTCACACGTGCATACGTTCACACCTCCACACCATAGAACATGGACCTCGCCACCGCCATCGACAAGACCACGTTCGTCGTCACCGACACGGAGACGACGGGCGCGCGGGCGGGCGAGGACCGGCTGATCGAGCTCGCGGCAGTGAAGCTGCGCGGCGGGCAGATCGTGGGCACGTTCCAGCATCTCATCAACCCCGAGCGGCACATCCCGCAGCGCATCACGCGGCTGACGGGCATCACGACCGCGATGGTCTACGAGCAGCCTACCGCCGCTGAGGTGCTGCCGGGCTACCTCGACTTTCTCGGCGATGGCTTGCTGGTGGCGCACAACCTGCCGTTCGACCAGCGCTTCCTGGATGTCGAGCTCGACCTGGCGGGGCTCCCACCGATGACCAACGAGGCGCTGTGCACGCTGCGGCTGGCGCGGCGGCTGCTCTCGGCGCTTCCGTCGAAGGGCCTCGCGGCACTCACGGCGCACTACGGCCTCAAGAACGACGCCCGCCACCGCGCCCTCGGCGACGCCACCGTCACGGCGCACGTCCTCCTGCGGCTCCTCGACCAGCTCCGCATCGAGTTCGGCGCGACGACCATCGCCGACGTGCTCGCCTTCCAGCGCAAGCGCTACAAGGACACGCGCCGCGCGCCGAAGCACCTCGAGAAGATTCGCCAGGAGCGGCTCCCCCTGCTGCCCGACCGGCCCGGCGTCTACTTCATGAAGGACCGCCGCGACCGCGTCATCTACGTGGGCAAGGCGAAGAGCCTGCGCAACCGCGTCCGGTCGTATTTCACCGGCATCGAGGCGCACCCGCCGAAGACGCGCAAGCTGCTGCGCGACGTCCGCGACGTGCACTGGACTGAGACCGGCTCGGAGCTCCGCGCGCTGCTCGATGAGAGCCGCCTCATCAAGCAGATGCTGCCGGTTTACAACCGCGCGCAACGCCGCTACCGCTCCTACCCGTTCCTCCGCCTCGACACCACGCACCGCTTCCCGACGCTCTCGCAGACGCCTATCATCCGCAACGACGGCGCGGAGTACTACGGCCCCATCGGGCGGCGCGGGCAGGCCGAGGAGCTGCTCGAATTGGTCGGGCGGCTGTTCCAGCTACGCGAGTGCGAGGAGCCGACGTTCCGGATGGGCCGCGCGTGCCTGTACCACGAGATGGGCCGCTGCACCGCGCCCTGCGAGGGCGGCCACGGCGCGGCCCGCTACGGCGATGTCGTGGAGCAGGTCCGGCGCTTCCTCACCGGCAAGGACGACTCGGCGTTGGAGATCGTCGAGCAGAAGATGCGGCAGGCGGCGGCGCGCTTGGACTTCGAGGAGGCCGGGTTCTACCGCGACCAGTACCGCCGCCTCGAACGCACGCTCGGGCGGCAGCAGCACATCGCCTCGGCCGTGCACGACCACCACGCCGTGCTCGTGGAGCCGGGCCTCCGCGAGGGGGACGTGCAGCTCTTCGTGATCCGCCACGGCCGCCTCGTGGCGATGCACGACCTGCCGGTACCGCCTAGCCCGGACGACGAGGCCGCGCTCGAGGCGCTCCTCGCCGAGCACTTCGACCCGAGCGTGGCCCCGCCAGACGTGATCGGGAAGGCCGACGTGGACCAGACACGCATCCTGCTCCACTGGATGCACCGCCACCCCGATCGCGCGCGGCAGATCCGCTGGCACGACGGCGACGACCTCGACGCAATGCGGGAGGCGATCCTCGAGACCGCGTCGCACAGCGCAGCACACCAGACAGCGGACCTCGACGCTGAGGGCGACGAAGCGTAGCACGCGTATGTGCGCTACCTGTGGAAGGAGCGGACCCTGACGGCGAGGTCTGACGTAGCGACGCATATCCTTCCTCGCTATGGTCCAGCTTCCGCTCCGCTCCCGCCTTCGTGACGCCAGCAGCCTGTTTCTCCTGCTGATGACTGTCACCATCGTGCCGCGCACGTTCATCACGCTCTTGCTGATGATCAACCCCCAGGTCGCCGGGAGCACGCTGTTTGTCCTGACGCCCGTGTACCCGCTGTTCTACCTGGCCGCTCTGCTCTCCGGCGCGTGGCTGCTGCTGCGCCACAACCGCACCGGGTCGGAGCGCCAACAGGTGCAGACCTGGCTCATGGCCCTGGTCGCGGTGGAAGCCCTCAACGTAGGAGGCAACGCAGCCGGGCTCTGAAGCGCGGCGGGCAGTCCGGGA
>JBCCRG010000427.1:0-3444 GCA_039208155.1 Bacteroidota bacterium
GCCGTCGCGAAGGTAGGGATTGAAGCGCGTATCTCCGGTAGCGTAGTAGCGCATTAGATCGATGCGGCTGCGCGATCCGTCTTTGTGCATCACCAGCACGTTGCGCAGCGCTGGGAGCGACTCTTCTGGAGCTTCCATCAGTGAACTACCTAAGCCCACTTCCTCAACGGGCGCAGTCACTACCTCGGCTGTCATGTTGGCCGGGACCCGAATGAAGGTTTCCCCTTCGCGCAGACCTCCCTGGTTGCGGAGCGCGAGAGGCGAAACCCCGCCCAAGGCTGCCCTCAGCGCATCTTCCACGCGAGCTACCGGCCCCACTAACCAGCGTCCAGGCTCAGGCACGGCCCCAGACACGTGAACGAAGAACTGGCGTGGGGACCTCAACGTCACGTTCGTTGGGACGTTGCGGTACGCCTGGCTCAGCGCTGCGCGCACATCCGACTGCACCGCCTGCAAGGTTTTCCCATCAGCCTCAAAGGCACCTAGGCTGGGAAATACCAGCAGACCGTCGGCCGACACGGTAGCACTCTGCACAACCGGAATCCCTCCTCCCGCCGAGATGGTGAACACGTCGCCGGGCCCTACGATATAGGCCGACGGTTCCAGGGCTCCTTCCAGAGCGATGGCTGCGCCAGGGCCGCCTCCGCTTGCCGCAACCTGTTGCGCCACCCGGTCGCGCAAGCTACCCTCGAGCCCCTGCGTCTGCCCAGGCTGAGCCGCCAAGCAGGCTAGGGCCGTAACCAGAAGGGCTGGGCCCAGTCGAATTGAGTCTCGGGCGCGCAAAGCTGTAGTCGAAGGTGGTGGTGGGAGAGCGGCGGAAACTACCCTTCGCGCTCACACGTGGCAATGCATCCGCAGAAAACCCACATCGCCGCACTCAGAACGAAGCCACGTGCCGCTGAAACATCGACAAGGCACGTGCGACGGCTTGATCCATGTTGTAGTACTTGTAGTCAGCGAGGCGCCCGGCAAAGAGGACGGTGTGGAGGCGCTCTCCGTCGTCGGCATAGCGAGCGTAACGGGCGCGATTTTCCTCAGCCGGAACGGGGTAGTACGGCTCGTTGGTGCCCGGCTCGTGGGCCTCCGGGAACTCTCGGGCCACGGTCGTCCCGCCGACCTGCTGGCCTGTCGCGTGCTTGAACTCAGTCAAGCGTGTAAACGGGACATCGAGAGCAGGGTGGTTGACCTGTGCGACGGGTTGCGTGACGCCATCGTCTCCCAACGCCTCGGCAGGCGTGTGCTCGAATTGAAACCGGAGACTGCGATAGGGCAACGGCCCATGCGCATAGTCGAAGAACGCGTCGATGGGGCCTGTGTAGATGAGCCGGCCGAACCGCACGGCGTCGCGCGCCTCAGCGAAGGCTACACCGGTTTCGAGGTCAATGAGGGGGTGGTCGAGCATACGCCGGACCATCGCGGTGTAGCCGTCGCGTGGAAGCGCCTGGAAGCGATCCTGGAAGTAGCGGGCGTCGTGGCTCACGCGAACCGGGACGCGGGCGGTGACATGGGGGCCCAGCTCCTCAGGTGTACGCCCCCAGTGCTTCAGGGTGTAGCCGTAGAAGACGCGCTCGTAGACGAAGTCGGCCAGGGCGCGCAGGTCGGCGTCGCCGGTTTCCCGTAGCCGGAGGATAGGCACGTTGGCACCGGGCCCGTAGGTGGCTAGGAGACGAGCTTCGAGCCTCGCAGCCTGCGCTTCCGGGAAGAGCGCATGCAGCGACGTGAGGTTGAACGGCACGGGGGCGAGGCGCTCTACGCCGTCGTGGTCGGCAATGCGCCCGAGCACCCGGTGCTCGTAGGGGTGCCAGTCGGTGAACTGAGAGAGGTAGCGGACGACCGCGTCGCTGTTGGTGTGGAAGAGGTGCGGGCCGTAGCGGTGGACGCGCACGCCGTATTCGTCGTCCTCGTCGTAGACGTTGCCCCCGAGGTGCGCGCGCCGGTCGACCACGAGGACGCGCTTGCCCAACTGCGACGCGATCCGCTCGGCGAGCACGCTGCCGGTGAGACCAGCTCCGACGATGAGGAAGTCGTACGTGCGCATGAAGAGAGGTTGGGTCGCAGGTCGCAGGTCGCAGGTCGCAGGTCGCAGGTCGCAAAGGTGGCGGGTATGGTCGATGAGGTCAAGTGCTGCCGCAATTCCTCCCCGCCTCTTCGTCTCTCCAGTTCGTCCCGTATTCGACCCATTGCCTCCCTTCGCGTCCTCCCCCGATCTTCCCCGTCTCGACTCTCTTGGTGCCCATGCTGACCCGACACCCCTCTGCCAAACTCAACCTCGGCCTGCACGTGCTGCGCCGTCGCCCTGACGGCTACCACGACATCGATACGGTCCTGCTGCCGATCGGCTGGCACGACGTGCTCAGCGCAGAGCGAGCACCTAACGGGTCCGTCACGCTGTCGTGCTCGGACCCCGCGCTACCCACGGACGGGCGCAACCTCGTGGTGCGGGCGGCGCATGCGCTCCAGGCGTGGGCAGCCGACCACGGGGGGGACCCCTGGACGCTCGGCGCGCGGTTGCACCTGGAGAAGCGGATCCCCTACGGAGCCGGCCTCGGCGGCGGCTCCTCCGACGCGGCGCAGGCGCTTCGGCTGCTGACCACGCTGTGGGCGCTCGACGTCCCCCCCGCCGACCTCCACGCCATCGCGGCCCGGCTCGGGTCGGATGTCCCGTTTTTCCTGCACGACCAGCCGATGCGCGCCTGCGGGACGGGCACCACCCTCACGCCGCTGACCTGCGAGGCTGGCGCGATGTACGCGTGTCCGCACGCCTTCGTCGTAGCGATGCCGGACGTGCAGGTGGCAACGGCGCACGCCTATGGCCTCATCACCCCCTCCGACGACGCCCGCGCCGACCTGGCTGCTGTAGTGTGCTCGAACGACCCCGTGCACTGGCAGGAGGCTCTCGTGAACGACTTTGAGGCCCCGATCCTAGCACAGACGCCCTCCATCGCAGTAGCCAAGCACCAGCTCCTGGAAGCAGGCGCAGGCTACGCGGCGATGACCGGATCTGGGGCCGCCGTGTTCGGCGTCTTCGAGGATGCGGCCATGGCGCTTGACGCCGCCGAGGTGTTGCACGCGGCCGGATGCACGACCTGGTGCTCGGCCAGCGCCGATGCTGGCGTTCGTCCCAGCCGTCAGCGGAGCGCGTCGTAGCGGGTCTGCAAGTCAGCGAGCGCGGCAGCCGTACGCGAGGGCAGCAGAGCACCCTGGTCTATCTCGTCGCAAAGGCGGCGCAGTTCGGCGGGCGTGTCCACGTCGTACCACGTCGGCAGGACGATGGGCTCGGCGGTGACCTCGGCTGCGCGGCGAAGCGTCTCCTCGAAGACGCCGTCGTGGCTGTAGGTCATATCCTCGAAGAGCCGTGGGAAGAGGTCGTTCTGGCCGAGGAGGTAGTAGCCGCCATCCTCCGTCGGTCCGAGGACGATCCGCAGCGGCTTCTCGCGCAGCAGC
>JBCCRG010000428.1:0-3433 GCA_039208155.1 Bacteroidota bacterium
CGAAGGTGATGGGGAAGGCCAACCCGAGCGTGGGCCTCGTCAACGTGGGGGAGGAGCCAGGCAAGGGCAACGAACTCGCCAAGGCCGCCTATCCGCTCCTGCAAGAGGCCGGGCTCAACTTCATCGGCAACATCGAAGGCCGCGACGTGCTCGCGCACGGGGCCGACGTGGTGGTGTGCGACGGCTTCGTGGGCAACGTGATGCTGAAGCTCGGCGAGAGCTTCTCGACGGTGCTCCCGCAGATGGTCAAGCGCGAGATCGGCAAGCAGCAGCTTGGGCCGGAGGACCAGATGACCATCGCCACGGTGCTGCGCGGCGTCACGGAGCCGTTCAACTACGAGAACGTCGGCGGGGCTCCGCTCCTCGGCATCGACGGGACCGTCCTGATCGGGCACGGTAGTTCGTCAGCGCGCGCCATCACGCAGCTCATCCGGCAGGCCGCGACCATGGTTCGCACCGGCGTCCGCGAAGCCATCGCCGAGACGTTCGCCGAGGCAGGCTGAGCGAGGGAACGGCTACCCTTCTCGCACGACAGCCTCAACCACGCTGTCGCTGCCTAGCTGCGATATCGGGGCCACAGGCGCACTCGGCTCGTAGGTGAGGTTCGGCGCGAGTATGTTCGCTTCACGGCCCAAACGGCTTCGCTGAATGGAAGACAGTCAACACCTTCAGTTCGTCCCCAGTGACGTAATACAGGAGCCTGTAGCCGCGATGGACAACCTCGCGCAGCGCCTCGTCGCCGATTTCAGGCACGACGCGTCCGGATTGGGGAAACAACCCCAGGCGCTCCGTCGCGCCAAATAGGTCTTCCCACAGCTTGCGGCCCCGGCGCGGCGAGGTCTCCGCGATGAAGTCGCAGATCGCGTCCAACTCGTCCAGCGCCTTCGAGGACCACGTTACGCGCGCCATTTCTCCTCGAAGCGACGACGGGCCTCCTCCTGCGGCACAAACGCGTCGGTGTCGACCCGGCTCACGCCCTCCTGGATGCGGATGAGGTCGTAGAGCGTCTCCATTGCGTCCTCGAACGTGGCGTCGTCGGGGAGGGCGCGAATGGCGGAGAGCGCGCGGTCTTTGGGAGAAGCAGCGGTCGTGTCCATGCGTCGTGTACGGGCCGGTCTACGATGCGTTCTGCACCACCGCGATGCCCTCGGCCACACCGTCGCCTGAGATCGCGGGCGCAGCAGGTTCGTAGGCCAGGTTCGGCGCGAGCCAGCGCTCCACCTCAGCGACGGGCACGCCTTTGCGGCGGGCGTAGTCCGCGATCTGGTCGGGGCCGAGGACGCCGAGGTTGAAATAGGCCGCATCCGGGTGCGCGAAGTAGAGCCCGCACACGCTCGCGGCGGGCGTCATGGCGAGGTGCTCCGTGAGACCCATGTCGGCATTCCCGAATGCGTCGAGCAGCTCGAAGAGCTTGACCTTCTCGGTGTGGTCGGGCTGCGCGGGGTAGCCCGGCGCGGGGCGGATACCGTCGTACTTCTCACGGATGAGCGACGCGTTGTCGAGCGCCTCGTCGGGCGCGTAGCCCCACGCCGTGCGGCGGACCTGCAAATGCAGCCACTCGGCGGAGGCTTCGGCGAGACGGTCGCCGAGCGCCTTGGCGAGGATCGCGTTGTAGTCGTCGTGGTCGGCCTCGAACTCGGCCACCAACTTGTCCATGCCGATGCCCGCCGTGACGGCGAACGCGCCGAGGTAGTCGCCGCGGCCCGAGGTCTTCGGCGCGATGAGGTCGGCGAGGGCGCGGTTGGGCTTGCCTGGCGTCTTGGCCGTCTGCTGGCGGAGCGTGTGGAAGCGCGCGACGATATCCGTGCGGTCTTCGTCGGCATACAGTTCCACATCGTCGCCGTCGGCGTTGGCGGGCCAGAGACCGAACACGCCGTGCGCCGTGAGCAGCTTCTCGTCAATGATGCGATCGAGCAATTCGTTCGCGTCGGCGAAGAGCTTGCGCGCCGCCTCGCCGCGCACCTTGTCGTCGAGGATCTGCGGGTACTTGCCCTTCATCTCCCACGAGATGAAGAACGGCGTCCAGTCGATGTAGTCACGTAGGACCGCGAGGTCGATATCGCGGACGACGTGCACGCCGGGCTCGTTCGGCGCGACGATCTCGGTCGCGTCCCAGTCGATTTCCTGGCGGTTGGCCTGGGCTTCTTCGAGTGAGAGCAGCGTCGTCTTGCGCTGGCGGGCCGCGTGCTGCTCGCGCGTCGCTTCCAGTTCGGCGGCGTTCTCGGCCACAAACGCGTCGGTCTGCGAGGGCGTGACGAGTTGGTTCACGACGGGCACGCTGCGGCTCGCGTCGAGGACGTGCACGATGGGGCCGTGGTACTGCGGTGCGATCTTGACGGCGGTGTGCACCTTCGAGGTCGTCGCTCCGCCGATGAGGAGCGGTTTATCGAAGCCCTGGCGCTCCATCTCCTTGGCGACGTAGACCATCTCGTCGAGCGAGGGCGTGATGAGGCCCGAGAGGCCGATCACATCCACATCGTGCTCACGCGCCGCGTCGAGGATCTTCTGGGCGGGGACCATCACGCCGAGGTCAATCACCTCAAAGTTGTTGCAGCCGAGGACGACCCCGACGATGTTCTTGCCGATGTCGTGGACGTCGCCCTTGACGGTGGCCATGAGGACCTTCGCGCGGGCCTGGCTCGCACCCGAGGCTTCTTTCTCGGCTTCGATGTAGGGCGTGAGGTGGGCGACGGCCTTCTTCATCACGCGCGCCGACTTGACGACCTGCGGGAGGAACATCTTGCCCTGCCCGAAGAGGTCGCCCACGACGTTCATGCCGTCCATGAGCGGCCCCTCGATCACGTCGAGCGGACGCGCCGCAGCCTGACGGGCTTCCTCGACGTCTTCGTCGATGTATTCCACGAGGCCCTTCACAAGCGCGTGTTCGAGGCGCTTCGAAACCGGCGCGTCGCGCCACTTCTCGTCCTTGACGTTGACCTTGCCCTCGGACTTGACCGTCTCGGCAAAATCAACGAGGCGCTCGGTGGCGTCCTCACGGCGGTCGAAGAGCACGTCCTCGATGCGCGCGAGCAGCTCGGGCTCGACCTCCTCGTAGACCTCCAACTGGCCCGCGTTGACGATGCCCATGTCCATCCCGGCCTTGACGGCTTCGTAGAGGAACGCGGCGTGCATCGCCTCGCGGACGGCGTTGTTGCCGCGGAACGAGAACGAGAGGTTTGAGACGCCGCCCGAGATCTTCGCTTCGGGGAGGTTGTCCTTGATCCAGCGCGTGGCGTCGATGAAGTCGATGCCGTAGCGGTTGTGCCCCTCGATGCCCGTGGCGACGGCGAACACGTTGGGGTCGAAGATGATGTCCTGCGGCGGGAAGCCGACTTCTTCCGTGAGCAGCCGGTAGGCGCGCTCGCAGATCTCGATGCGGCGCTCATAGGTGTCGGCCTGACCCTCCTCGTCGAAGGCCATCACGATCACGGCG
>JBCCRG010000429.1:0-3422 GCA_039208155.1 Bacteroidota bacterium
CGAGTTCGTGCAGATCCCGCTGGCGTCGTTCATCGACAGCGGCGCAGGCGCCAACGACGGCGTGGACCTCTCGCAGGTGCTCAACGTGGTGTTCGTCTTCGGCGGGCTGCCGGGCGGCCTCGAGTTCGCCGTCTCCTTCGACGAGCTAGGGTTCGTCTCCGGCATGCCTGACACCAGCGAAGAGACTGCGACCAGCACGCTCTCGGGCTTCGCGCTGAGCGCAGCGTATCCGAACCCGTTCCAGTCCACGGCGACGTTCACCCTTGAGATGGACCGCTCGGAGGCCGTCCGCGTCGAGGTCTTCGACGTGCTGGGCCGCCAGGTTGCGGTTCTCAACGACGGCGTCCTCTCGGCGCAGACGCATACCTTCCAGATCGATGCGCGTGGTCTGTCGAGTGGCCTCTACCTCTACCGCGCGACAGGCGAGTCCTTCAGCGCCACGCGCCGCGTCGTTCTCCAAGACTAGTCCAACCCCCATGGCGTCGCTCTCCCTGCGTCTCCGCTCCTGCGCTCGCTTCGGCTCCCCCTCGGGAGCCGGGCGAGCGGCCGGGGCGCTCCTCCTGCTCTTGGCCCTCGTGAGCCTCCCCGCGTCCAGCGTCTCTGCTGCGGACGAGCCCGGGGCCTCGCCGCCGCTGATGCATGCGAACGGCTGGGCGGCCCCCGACTCGGTCTACCGAGCCTACCCCTCGGCGTCGGATACGCCAGAGCCGGATTCGACGGCGTCGCTTCGGAAGCCCTCCCAGCGCCTGACGGTGTTTGGGTACTACCGCTTCTTCGGCTACGGCCGCAATATCACAGACCCGTATCCCGGTCTGGACCCGTTCACCCGGGCCTACGGGGTCGGTGACGGCTACCGCGAGCCGATGTTGTCCGTCAGCGTGCTCGGTGCCCCGAATGGACGCTCCAGCTTCGGCACGGAGCTGTTCATCTTCACCCCCTACGACGGCGGCGAGTTCACGGAGAACGTCCTCGGACTCAACCTGGGGCTCAACTTCTACGGGAACTTCCGCACCGAACTGGGCAACTTCGGCATCCGCGCGGGCGGCATCCACTGGTACAACCTCAGCCCATTCACCATTGGGGTCTACCAGGTCCTTGACCGGTTCACCATTTTCGACCGGACTCCCTGGGAGGGCAACGACGGAATCGAGAAGTACCAGAACTACTTCGCCACAGGCCAGGCTGCTCCGGGAGACCTACGGTGGAATTTCCAAGCCTTCCAGGGGTTGATTCTGAACGGCTTCCAACTCCCCGGTGAGCTGTCCTTCGACGCGTTCTGGGGGAAGACACAACCCAACGGCGGCCTCCCCAACGCCGCGAGCGAGACCGATGAGGAGGACGGCGACACGTCCGGCGATGTCCCGTCGTTTGACGGATTCGGTGGCGACGCGGAGATCCTGCCGAGCTTCATCACAGGCGGACGCCTCGCTAAGAACTTCGGCCCGAACCACCAGATCGCCTACAACGGCATCTACAGCTACCGCAACAGCTTTGCTGAGGAGCGTAGCAGTAGCCCAGACGTAGCGACCATTCCCACGGAGCGGCGCGAGTACCAGGTGCACACGGGCACGTTCACGACCACTGTTGGGGGCGTGACCCTCAGTGGCGAGATGGGCGCGAGCAAGTACAACAGCCCTGAGTACACAAGCCCCTGGGGCGAGGCGCTCATGGCACGGCTAGCAACGCCAGCCTCGCTGACGCTGCTCCCCCTCGACGTGCAGGTCTACCAAGTCGGCCGCCACTTCTTCAACGAGAACGGCGAGATCGCGACCAACAACAATCCGCTCATCCAGGTCGATGACCGCTGCGAGGTCGTGTCGGGTGCAGGTTCAGCGGGCGGGCTCATCACGCAAGTCAACCAGTTGGCGCACAACCGCCGCGGTGTCAACGTCAACACGGAGTGGGGCGTAGAGCAAGCCCGCTTCAAGGTCGGCTGGGGCCTCGCCCACGAGCTAGCCGCGACGACCAACGAGCTCTCGTTCCTGCACCGCGTGAACGGGCTCGCCGTGTCGCGGATCTACAATCCGTTCCCGGCTGACGCCGTCTGTGCCACGCAAGTCGGGCCCTACGGCCGCCAGTTCTCGTTCTTCCGCGGCGTCTTCGAGCGCGTCCGGCTCACCGACGTCGAGCCGGTGACGGGCCTTCCGACCAACCGGAAGTACTACCACGCCGTCGATCTCCAGGCCAAGTTCAAAGCGATGGCGCTCGACCGTCCGCTCTACCTCTTCTACCTTGGCAGCTTCGGCTCCGCCAACCGCGTCGCCCGGCCGGTCCCAATGGACGACGACACCTACCTCTTCGTGCAGTCGCACGAGTTCGACCTCTACTACCAGGTCCTCCCGTCGTTCATCTTCACGGGCTACCTCGGTCTTGAGTTTGCGCAGGGCGGCCAGTTCACCCAGGTAGACACCGGCTTCACCCTGCAAGAGGGCGCTGAGGAAACCGTGTTCCCGGCCTCTGGCCTCCCCCTCGATCAGTACGGGAGCGGCATCGGCATCGGCTTCGACTGGTTACTTGCTGCCAACGCGGGGCTCTACGTGCGCCACCGCTGGATGCACTACGAGGACCGCAGCTTCGAGCTGGCTACCTACACCGGCCAGGAGTCCACCGTCGAGCTGAAGATCTTTTTCTAGCCCCTCTCTCCCCCTGTCGCACGGCGCGCCCCGTCGCACGACGTGACCTTCACCCTAGTCGCACCACGCATGAGGCTCTTCACTCACGTGCTCCCCCTCGCCCTCGCGCTGCTGGTCCCCCATGCAGTCTGGGCTCAGGCCCCCAACGATGACGACGAACGCGGCCTCGGCCTCCGGTTCAATGGCATGGGCCGCACGCTCCTTCAGCAGTCGGATCTCGGCGGCGACCTGGCCGCGCGCGACACAATCTCCAACGAGAGTCGCACTGATGGCGAGTTTGTCCTCGACCTGGCGCTCAACGCGCAGCCGAACGAGAACACGGAGGTCCAGGGTGTCATCCGGCTCCGCAACGAGTTCGGCGGCTTCTTCGGTGCCGGTGTGAACGTGGAGGTGCGCGAGCTGTGGGCCCGCGGTGTCGTCGCGGATGTCTTTCGGTACCGCGTCGGTGACATGGACCTCGCGCTGACGCCGTATACGCTCTGGCTGCCCGACGAGGACGGCGTTGTCAACGAACCCACCCTGTTCCAGCCGCTGCGGGAGATCATCGAGTACGAGGAGTTCTACACCGACAACAACACCCGGCGTCTCCAGGGCGCCCAGGTTGGCTTCGGGCTGGAATTCGAGGAAGGGCTCGAGGCCATCGACGCGGAGACGTTCATCGCCCGGCTTCGGGGCACCAACTTTACGGACACCCCGACGCGCCTCATCGCTGGCGGCCGCCTCTCGCAAGCGACGGTCCCCCTCACGAGCGCCGGGACCCGCGTGAACCTCGGGCAGACGCTGTCCTAC
>JBCCRG010000430.1:0-3422 GCA_039208155.1 Bacteroidota bacterium
GACGGAGCTCTATCGCGACCTCCTGCGGCATCTTGCCCAGGCCGAGCCGGGTGACCCGAACGACTGCTTTGTGCGCGCACCTGGCCAGCGCGGCATGGTGATGACCGTCTTCACGATGCCGAGCTACGACTACGTCTTCAAGCTCATCAAGGACCGCTTCGACCCGCCGAAGACCGTCACGCACCAGGGTGTCAAGGACGCCTACGCGCTCGTCTTCCGCCGCGAGCGAGCAGGCCGTCTCGTGGACGCGCAGGCGTTCGAGCACCTCGAGTTCGACCGCGCCCGCTTCGACCCGACGCTCCTCGACGAGCTCCTCGACGAAGCCGGGCACATCGTGTCGCTGGATGGGGACTGCGTGCGGATCGGGCTTACGTACACCGAACGCCGCGTTACGCCGCTCGACCTCTACGTCCGCCGCGCCCTCGACGAGAACGATACGCGCTTTTCCATCGCGGACGCCGAGATGGCCGTGATCGACTACGGCTGGTGCATCAAGGACCTTGCAAAAACGGGCATCTTCCCCGGCGACCTCCTCCTCAAGAACTTCGGCGTCACCCGCCACGGCCGCGTCGTCTTCTATGACTACGACGAACTCGAACTGATGGGCACCGTCAACTTCCGCAAGAAGCCCGTGCCGCGCACGCTGGAGCAGGAGATGGCGTCCGAACCGTGGTATTCCGTAGGCGAGCATGATGTCTTTCCCGAAGAGTTGATCTTCGGACTCGGGTTGGTCGAGCCGCTGCGCCGTACTTTTTTGGCGGAGCACGCCGATCTCTTTACTCCTGAGTTCTGGCAGGCCGCGCAGGCGCACCTTGCGGAAGGCGACTTCGTGCAGCCGCTCCCCTACACCGCGCAGCACCGTCTTCGTCCAGCCCCCGTGCTCGACGACTCCCTGATGGGCGAGCGCGCGGCCGCCCTTTCGTCCTGACTGTCTGATTCACGCCCGTTCCTCCCCTGCCGATGGCTAGCTACACCCACCTTACGCCTCCGACCACCGGGTCGAAAATCTCCATCTCCGGCGGCAAGCTCCACGTACCCGACGACCCCATCATCCCGTTCATCGAGGGTGACGGCATCGGCCCCGACATCTGGAAGGCCAGCGAGCCCGTCCTCGACGCCGCTGTCGAGAAAGCCTACGGGGGCTCGCGGAAGATCCACTGGATGGAGGTCTACGCTGGCGAGAAGGCCAACAACCAGTTCGGCGAGTGGCTCCCGCAGGACACGCTGACCGCGATCACGGACTACCTCGTCGCGATCAAGGGCCCGCTCACGACACCCGTCGGCGGCGGCATCCGCTCGCTCAACGTGGCGCTCCGCCAGAAGCTCGACCTCTACGCCTGCGTTCGTCCGATCCAGTATTTCGACGGCGTCCCCTCCCCGGTCAAGGAGCCGGAGAAGGTCGACATGATCATCTTCCGCGAGAACTCGGAGGACATCTACGCCGGGATCGAGTTCAAGGCGGGCACCGACGCCAACAAGAAGCTCCGCGACTTCCTGATCAACGAGATGGGCGTGACGAGCATCCGCTTCCCCGAGACGAGCGGCCTCGGCATCAAGCCGGTCTCCGAGGAAGGCACGAAGCGCATCGTCCGCGCGGCCATCGACTATGCGATTGCCAACCGCAAGCCCAACGTGACGCTCGTGCACAAGGGCAACATCATGAAGTTCACCGAGGGCGGCTTCCGCGACTGGGGCTACCAGCTCGCCAAAGAGGAGTATGGCGCGGTCGACCTCGACGGCGGCCCGTGGCAGACGATCACCCTCGACGACGGCTTCGAGATCACGGTCGGCGACGTGATCGCGGACGCCTTCCTCCAGCAGATCCTGCTCCGCCCGTCGAACTACGACGTGATCGCCACGATGAACCTCAACGGCGACTACCTCTCGGACGCCCTCGCGGCGCAGGTCGGCGGCATCGGCATCGCGCCGGGCGCGAACATCAACTACGTCACGGGCGCGTCGATCTTCGAGGCGACCCACGGGACGGCACCGAAGTACGCGGGCCAGAACAAGGTCAACCCGTCGTCGGTCATCCTCTCCGGCGAGATGATGTTCCGCTACATGGGCTGGCCGGAAGCGGCCGACCTCATCATCGAGGGCGTGGCGGGCGCGATCCGCGGCGGGCGCGTGACCTACGACTTCGCGCGCGGCATGGACAACGCTACCCAGGTCTCCACGTCCGACTTCGGGCAGGAGATCATCGACAACATGGGCTGATCGTCCCAGCTTTTGCTGCGCCCACTTGGTCGGCAGCCGCGCGCGTGCGTTCCTTCCGGGACCTTCGCAGCGGCTGCCGATTTTGTTAGCACCACTCGCCCAAGCTGGTCGTACCACCCGCCATGCTCCCCACCTCGTCTGCCCTCTCGCTGCTCGGCCTCCCGTCGGGCGTCCCGCTCACGCTCGACGCGATGGCCCGCTCGATAGCGCTGACAGTGTGGCCCGACGCCGCGCCATCGCCGCGACTGGCGCGCTTCGCGGACCGGCTGACGACTACGCTCGCCAGCTTGGGGGCCACCGTTGAGCCCGAAGCCACCGCGCGCAACGCCTCGGGCAAGGTGCGCGAGGGCCTCGTGGTGCTCGTCCCCGGCCCATCGCCGCCGGACCGGTTCGCGATGGCGAACGTGGCGAGCCTGGCGAACAACCAGATCGTGGCACTGGTGGACGGTCCGCCGCCCGTGCGGGCACAGGCCCCGCTTCAGGAGACGCTCGACGCCATCGTGGAGCAACTCACGTGGAACATGGCGCACCTCGTGCTCTACGTCGAACCGGATCGGTGGACGCTCACGACGATGAACGGCGGCGTCCTCGAATGCGGCAATCCCGAAGGCGCTGGTATGGACGGCTCTGACGCCGACTTTGTGCGCGACGTGCGCGAGACGCTCGTCCCGAAGCTCGCCGCGCAGGTCGCCCCCCCGCGCATCGACGCGCTTACGTTTGCGCCAGGGGCACTCGACGTGGCCGATCCGCTGATCCGGTCGCTCGCCGACGACGTCCGCGCTGCCGGTCGCGTCTGGGCCGAGAGCGGCCTCATGCTCGCGCACACGTCGGTGGAGGACCTGCGCTACCAGCACCCATTCCACAAGCGTCTCGCCACGCTCTTCCTCGACGGGCGCACGGGGATGAGCTACGGCTTCATGGCGCACCAGCTCCCGATGGACGTCAAGGCTGCGCGCCGCGCGCCCGCGGGCACGAACGGCCACGCGGCTCCCGGATCTGTGCGGCTGACATGGCGCGGCGAGCGCTGGGACGTACTCATACCCGAAGTAGCCGTGCTCTGCACACGCTCCGGCTGCGACAAGACGAAGGTGGATCCCAAACGCGACCTCGTCCGGCTGAGTCTGAAGGACGGCGCCGTGACGCTCTCGACGGCCCCCGGTGTGACGAAGGCGCGGCCGTCGTACGACACCTTCACGATCCTCGCC
>JBCCRG010000431.1:0-3417 GCA_039208155.1 Bacteroidota bacterium
CTCGAACGCGCCCCGCACGATAGCCGTCGCTACGGTCGCAGGGTCTGCCGAGGCGTGTGCCACGATAAAGTCCTTGCCGCCCGTCTCCCCGACGATGCGCGGGTAGGTGCGGTAGTGCCGGATCTGGTTGCCGATGGTCTTCCAGAGATGCTGGAACGTCCCCGTCGAGCCCGTGAAGTGCAGCCCCGCGAGGTGCTCCGAGGCCAGGACCGGATCGCCCACGTCGGCCCCGTCGCCGGGGAGGAAGTTGATGACGCCGGGGGGGAGGCCCGCCGCTTCGAGCACGTCCATGATGACCGTCGCGGCGCGCATCTGGGTCGGCGCAGGCTTCCAGAGCGCCACGTTGCCCATCAGCGCGGGGGCCGTCGGGAGGTTGCCCGCGATGGCGGTGAAGTTGAACGGGGTGACGGCAAAGACGAAGCCTTCGAGCGGACGGTACTCAACGCGGTTCCAGAGGCCGGGGCTGCTCACCGGCTGGTCGGCGTAGACCTGCGTCATGAAGTGGACGTTGAACCGCAGGAAGTCGATGAACTCGCACGCGCTGTCTATCTCGGCCTGCATCGCGTTCTTGCTCTGCCCGAGCATCGTCGCCGCATTGATCGTGTCGCGGTAGGGTCCCGCGATGAGCTCGGCGGCTTTCAGGAAGATGGCGGCCCGGTCGGTCCACGCCATCCGCATCCAATCGTGCCGAGCGTCCAGCGCGGCCTCGATGGCGTCCGTTACATCGCCGGTGCGCGCCTTGTGGAACGTGCCGATCACGCGCCGATGCTCGTGCGGGGGTCGCATCTCACCGAGCCGCCCTGTCGTCCGCCGTTCGCCACCCACGATGGGACCCGCTTCCACCTGTTCGTCGCGCATGACCAGTACGGCGTTTCGGAGCGCCGTGCGCTCAGGTGAATCGGGAGCATAGCTCCGCACGGGTTCGTTGACGGGGACGGGCGGACGCGCGAACGTGTTGTTCATCAGAGGTGCGGCTGAAGTCAGGGGGAGAGGATGAGGTAGGAAGGAAACTAGGAACGGGAAAGCAAGGAGAGGCGGAGTGGTGGGAAACGGAGAATCGGGTATAAATAGCTGCGCTGTTGACCGCGTCGTCACCGTCGCGCACCTTCCGTCCACCGTCCACCGTCCACCGTCCACCGTCCACCGTCCACCGTCCACCGAAACACCGTGTCCTTCGAACGCACCGTCGCCGCGCGCTACCTGTGGGACCCTGCCGGGACCGGCGAAGGCGAGCAGGGCTTCCTGCGCTTCGTGACGGGCGTGGCCGTGATCGGCGTGGCCGTCGGTGTCGCGGCGCTGCTCCTCGCGCTCATGATCGTACACGGCTTCAGCCGCGAGATCGAGGCGAAGATCGTCGGGGTGGGGGCTGACGTGCAGGTGACGACCTACCTCAGCCGTCCCCTCGACCGCGCGGATACCCTTCAGGTCGCGCTCGAAGAACGGGAGGGAGTCGCCGCCGCCGTGCCCATCGTGGCGGATTTCGCGTTGCTGCGTTCCTCGAACGACATCGACGGTGTCCAACTGATCGGGATGCCTGAGGATGGACAGCCGTTTTTGCAAAAACGCATACTAAAAAACCAAGGCGTCTTCGCTTTCGAGCCAGACAGCGCTGGACGGCCGGGCCTCGTAATCGGCAGCAAACTCGCGGCGCTCCTGGGGGCGGAGGTAGGCCAGCCGCTTACAGCGTTTTCAACCCGCAGCCTCGGTGAGTCGGCAAGCGGCAGTGCGGCCACCCTCGGGACGCGGCCCGCCGTGCGCCAGTTCTACCTCGCGGGCGTCTTCGAGACGGGCCTCGCCGAGTTCGACGAGCTCTTCGCCTACATCGACCTCGACGCCGCGCGTCGTCTCTTCCGCCTCGCCGGCGACGAGGTGACACGCTTCGACCTGCGCCTCCATGAGCCCGAGCGAGCCACCGAGGTCGCCCGCTCGCTCTCGGCCGACCTCGGGGTCCCGTTCAGCGTCCGCTCGATCTACGACCTCTACCCGAACCTCTTCGCCTGGGTGGATCTCCAGCAGAGCATCATCCCGCTCGTGATCGGGACGCTCGTGCTTATCGGGGCGTTCAACATCGTGGGGGCGCTGCTGATGCTGCTGCTCGAAAAGAGCCGCGAGATCGGCATCCTGCTTGGCATGGGCGCGAGCCGGAAGCGCGTACGGCGTCTGTTCCTGTGGCTCGGCCTCCTGATCGGTGGGGCGGGGGCCAGCATCGGGGCGCTTCTCGCGCTCGGGCTGGGGCTGCTCCAGTTGCGTTTCGGACTCATCCCGCTTCCGCAAGACGCCTACTATTTGGACACGGCCCCCATCGAACTTCGCGCGCTCGACTTCGTCATAGTGACTGCGCTGACGCTCGTGCTGTGCGTGCTCGCGGCCTACCTCCCGGCCCGCGCTGCTGCCCGCATCGAGCCGATCCGCACCATCCGTTTCGGCGGGTGACCCGCTGCCCCGTGCAGTCCCCCTTCTCTGGTACCCCTCACCTCGATTCTCTTCTCGACTATGGCCCTGACCGTAGGCGCATCCGCCCCCGACTTCACGCTCTACTCCGATGGCCTCGAAGCCGTCACCCTCTCCGATAAGCTCAAGGGTGGCCACGTGCTGCTGCTCTTCTACCCCGGCGCGTTCACGAGCGTCTGCACGACCGAACTCAACAGCGTCAACAACGACCTGAGCCGCTACGAGACGGCGAACGTCCAGATCCTCGGCATCTCGACGGACTCGCCGTTTGTGCTCCAGGAGTTCAAGAAGACGAACGGCTTCAGCTTTCCGCTGCTGAGCGACCACAACGCCGAGGTGTCCGCGCTCTATGGCACGAAGTACGACAACGACTTCACGTCGATGAACTTCGACCGGATTGCGAAGCGCGCCGCCTTCCTGATCGCGAACGACGGCACGATCAAATACGCGGAGGTACTCGACAACGCAGGTGAACAGCCCGACTTCGACGCAATCAAGAGCGTTCTCGACAGCCTCTAGGCTTCGCTTTGATACCACGGCGCTGCGCATCGCCAGGTTCGATGCGTAGCGCGCTGTTATTGCTACGGATTGTATCCAGACGACGCTCATGATTAAAGACATCCAGGCCAAGGCCAAGGCGCTCAACAAGCGCATCGTCCTCCCTGAGGGCGAGGACGCCCGCACACTCCATGCGATGAAGTGGATTGTGAACGAGGGGTTGGCCCAGCCCGTGCTGCTCGGCAACCCCGACGTGGTGCTCCCGCTCGCGAAGCAGGAGGGCGTGACGATCCCGGACCACGTCCCGCTCATCCACCCAGCGTCGTCGGAACACCGCGAGGCGTTTGCGCAGACCTACCTCGACCTGCGCAAGCACAAAGGAGCCACCGAGGAGAAGGCGCACGCTGCGGTCGCGGACGAACTCGTGTTTGGCGCGCTCATGGTGCGGCACGACATCGTGGACGGCTC
>JBCCRG010000432.1:0-3388 GCA_039208155.1 Bacteroidota bacterium
CGAGATGATCACGGGCTTCCGCTGGCACGCGGGCGGCGCGCAGGCGCTCTACGGCCTCACGCCCGACCTCGCCTGCTTCGGCAAGGCGCTCGCCAACGGCTTCTCCGTGAGCGCGCTCACCGGCCGCCGCGAGATCATGGAGCTCGGCGGCCTGCGCACGGACCAGGACCGCGTCTTTCTGCTCTCGGCCACGCACGGTGCCGAGACGCACGGCCTCGCCGCCGCTATCGCCACGATGCAGGCATACCGCGAGCACGACGTGTGTGGCTTCATGGAGCGGCAGGGCGAGAAGCTGCGTGCGCGCCTCAACGCCGCGATCACCGTCGCGGGCGTGCAGGGCTACGTCGCGATCCTCGGGCGACCCTCCAACCTCGTCTTCGCCACGCGCGATAGGGCGGGGCAGCCTTCGCAAGCCTTCCGTACGCTGTTATTGCAAGAACTCGTATTGCGCGGCATTCTCGCCCCGTCGCTCGTCCTCTCCTTCGCTCACGACGACGCGGCGCTCGACCGCACCGTGGCAGCCTTCGCCGAGGCGCTCGCCGTCTACGCCCGTGCCCTCGAAGACGGGGTGGAGCGGTGGCTCATCGGCCGCCCCGTCAAGCCCGTCTTTCGGAACAAAGTCTAGACATTTCGGCATCCTGTTTGCCCTCCTGACGGCTCGCTGCCCATCTCGCAGCGGTCTTCACCCCGACCCCTCCTCGTCATGAAAGTCGTCCTCTTCTGCGGTGGCCAAGGCATGCGCATCCGCGAGTACAGCGGAGGCCTGCCCAAGCCGATGGTTCGCGTCGGCTACCGCCCGATCCTCTGGCACATCATGAAGTTCTACGCCCACTACGGGCACACCGACTTCATCCTCTGCCTCGGCCATCAGGGCGACAAGATCAAGGAGTACTTCCTGAACTACGACGAGTGCGTCTCGAACGACTTCGTGCTCTCGAAGGGCGGGCGCAAGGTGGACCTCCTCCAGCGCGACATCCACGACTGGACGATCACGTTCGTCGACACCGGCCTCGACGCGTGTGTGGGCGAGCGGCTCATGGCCGTGAAGCCCTACCTCGAAGGCGAAGACTACTTCCTCGCCAACTACGCCGACGGCGTCTCCGATGTACACCTGCCGTCGATGATCGAGTTTGCCCAGCAGCACAACAAGGCGGCCTGCTTCCTCGGCGTGCAGCCCAACTACACCAGCCACGTCGTAGCCACGCAGGAGGACGGTACGGTGTCCGCCATCCGGCACGTCGGCGATGTCGGCTTGCGCATCAACGGCGGCTTCTTCGTCCTCCGCACCGACGTGTTCGACTACATGCGCCCGGGCGAGGAGTTCGTCGAGGCCCCGTTCCGGCGGATGATCGAGGCGAAGCAGCTCGCGAGCTACGTCTACGACGGCTTCTGGGCGTGCATGGATACGTTCAAGGAGAAGCAGATGCTCGAAGAGATCCAACGCCGCGGCGACGCCCCGTGGGAAGTCTGGACGCGCGACGCCAAGGCCATCGCGCCCGTCTACGGTGACGGCGCAGTCAACCTCCCGACCGTGACCCCGAGCGAGCCGCAGGAGTCGTGACAGACCCCAAGGCGGAACGTGATGCGGCGCTCGTAGGGTCGGTTTGCAAACCGACCCTACCGATTTAGGTGCCCGGTCTCCAATTCTGCCCCACCCGATTTCGGCGTAGGGCTACGTGCGGTGGCGCGGCTGGCATCCAGGCCAGCGATGACGTAGCCTACGGGCTTTCGCTCCACCCGCTGCCTCACTCTGCATGAATACCGCCCACCTCGGCCTCACCGACGCCGACCGCGCCGCCGCGCACGCCCGCACCTTCGAGGACTTCGTCGCCATCGTACGGCGGCTCCGGCGCGACTGTCCGTGGGACCGCGTCCAGACCAACGATTCCGTCAAGCACCTCACCATCGAGGAGACCTACGAGCTCGTCGAGGCCATTGACGAGGGCGACGCGGACGAGGTCAAGAAGGAACTCGGCGACCTATTTCTGCACGTCCTCTTCCACACGCACATCGCGGAGACGGAGGGCAAGTTCACCCTCAACGATGTGATGGAGGCTGAGATGGCGAAGCTCGTCCGGCGGCACCCGCACGTCTTTGGCGAGACGGTGGTGAACTCGACCGGCGAGGTGGTGAAGACCTGGGAGGCGATCAAGCAAGCCGAACGAGTTGCTGAAGGCAAGCCCGCCCGCCAGAGCGTCCTCGACGGCGTCCCTGAAGCAATGCCCGCTCTGCTCCGCGCCGAGCGCGTGCAGGAAAAAGCCGCCGCCGTCGGGTTCGATTTCCCCGAGGCGAGCGGGGCATGGGCGAAGGTGCAGGAGGAGATCGGCGAACTCAACGCACTCGTGCAGGACAACCCCGACCCATCACGGTTGGAGGACGAATTTGGCGATGTACTCTTCGCGCTGGTGAACTATGCCCGCTTCGTCGGCGTCGCGCCCGAGAACGCGCTGCGCGGGACGGTCCGCAAGTTCTCCCGCCGCTTTCGCCACATCGAGGCCCGGCTGGCCGAGCAGGACCGCACGCTCGACGCCGCCACGCTGGAGGAGATGGATCGTCTCTGGGACGAGGCCAAGCAGCTCGGCCAGAAGGCTAGCACGGGCTAGGGGGCCAGCACAGTCGGGTCGATGCCAAGGGTTGTGGCTGCCTCCTCGTGCGTGGCGCAGGTGAGCTGCGCACGCCCGCGGTTGCGCGTCAGCGCACCAAACAAGCGGTGGAGGGCGCGTACATAGAATCGATTCGAGATCACACAAGCGCGCCCATGCCCAATACGCTCGGCGTAGGTCTCTTCGAACGTGACAATCGCCTTCATATCCTCAGGCGAGATGGCAAACTCGGTGATCAGTCGTAGGTCCCACACCTCGTCAAACCCGGGCTGCCAATCCGCGTGAGCAAGAAGGTCTAAGCCCGCCTCGACGATGAGCGAGCCTGTTACCACGTCCTCAAAAAAGATCACGCCCACGCGATGCGTCCTGGAAACTCGGAATGAGTAGGGCATAGCGAGGAGGATGCCGAAGAGCGATCAAGGGGCACGCAAGGTATCAAGGTTAGAATAAGCCATGGTCTCTATGTTGTCGGCTTGCAATGGGTTGAGAGGCGCTGTGTGCGCTTCACGCCAAAAACTGCGCACACGACCGACGCTGCTCGGACGTTACCCGTAAGTTGGCCGCCTCACCCCCTAGACCTGCAACGCCGTGGCAACGAACACCCGCTCCAACCGCTCGAAACGCGCGCGCAAACGCGACCGCGCCAAGGCAGCCGAAGAGGGCACCACGAAGGACGGCCGCGCGAAGAAGGAGGAAGGCTGGCGCGAGACGCTCCGCTTCTACGTCATCGCCATCGCGGTCATCCTCTTCATCCGGACGTTCTTCTTCACGCCCTTCCGCATCCC
>JBCCRG010000433.1:0-3354 GCA_039208155.1 Bacteroidota bacterium
CGCTGCTGCAGGCCGAGGATCGCTGCCATCGGGCAGCCGAAGCGGCACCACACGCGGCTGCCGAACACCGGGTAGAAGCCGACGCCGATCACGCCCGCGAACAGCAGCCCGATGAAGAAGACGTACCACTTCTTGAACCCGCCCGCAATGGGCCCGAGAATGCCCCATTGCGCATTCGCCCAGAGCACGAGCGTCGTGAGGATGATGAACGCGAGGACACCGTGGATCATCCACCGCTCGATCTTCCACGCGCGCTGGCTCTTGTCAGAGAGGTGCCGGTAGGGGTCGCCTGCCGTCTCGGCGAGGCCGCCGCAGCCGCACACCCACGAGCAGTACCACCGCTTCCCGAAGAAATACGTCAGCGTCGGCGTCCCGATGAAGATCATCCCCGCGCCGAAGATGAGCGCCGCCATCGGCATCCAGCCGAAGGTGTCGGGCCACAGGCCGTCGTAGTCGAGCGGCCAGAAGTAGTGCAGGTAGAGCTCCGGCTGGTCGAGCAGCACGAACAGGTAGGGGAGCGAATACCCGAAGACGATCTGGCAGAACATCACGCTCGCCGTGCGGACCTTCTGGTAGCGGATGTGGCGGTATTTCAGGATCGCACGCACGCCCATCGTCGCGACGGCCAGCGTGTAGAACGAGCCGTACATCACCCACTGCCGCGAGCCCTCAGGGTAGTCAAGCGCGTTCGAGATCGGATCGAAGACGGCGATGAGGCCCGCGAGGTACTCGGGAAACCAATAGACGAGAACGTAGAGCCCGGTGAGGAGGATGCCCCAGAGCCAGCCGAAGTGACCGCGCGCCTGCTGGGCGCTGAACATGATCCCGTGGTTGTGGATGCCCGCGTGCCCGCGCCCGTAGGTGAGCCAGGCGTAGGCGATCCCGCCCCCACCGAAGCCGAGCACGACGAGCGCCAGGAGGAGGCCGCTAAAGCCGTTCCCGCTCGCCCACCCGACGAGGCACGCCAGCGCGCCAACGCCGACGGCGGCCAGCGCCCACTTCTGTGCCCGCGATGGGTGGTAGGCCGGGTTGCCCGTCAGCGCCAGCGACGGGTCGTAGGTCGGCACCTGGTCGAACGAGGGCCGGTCTGCGCTCAGGCGAAACGGTGCTGGGGCGGCGGTCGCGGCGGCGGTGGCCTGAGGCGGCGCGAGAGTCTGCGTGGTCATCGGGGGTCGTCGTCTGGAACGCGCTCTGGGGTCAGCCTCGACGACGGGCAGCGCGCGGCCCGTCGCGGGAGTGGGCCCCTCAATAGGGGCGCCCCCATCGCGGGGGCTTCAGGACGCGCTCAGGCGCCCGCCAGCACAGCCAGCCGCTGTCGCCAGCCGCGTCGGCGCTTCAGGGTGAGCGCACGGCCCGTCTGCTCGTTGTACTGCGCCACGAGGTCGGCCTCGTTCTGCGGCGTGAACTCGGGGTCGAAGTTGGCCGCGCCGAGGTTCTGGAGCACGGTTTCGAGCGGGGTGCCCTGCTCGACCCAGTGCGTGCACACGTCGTGGCGATAGCGGATGCCCATCACGTTGACAGCCACCACGCGGGGCATCGGCGCTCCGTCACCTGCGACGGCGGCATCGAGCGCATAGTTGATGCGGATAGCCTTCTCAGCGGTCGGGTGCTGCCAGTAGAGCGTGCCCTGGCCCTCGGGCAGCTTCGTCTCGAGGTCGCCGTAGACCTGCCATTCGAGATCGAAGAACTTGGCCGAGTTGAAGAAGACGCCCGGCGCGTAGGAGCGTGGCCGCTCACAGATCGCAAAGGCGGCCGTCGCACCGTGAACGCGGCCTGCGTACCAGAGCGGTTCGAGCGGGCGGCGACCCGGCGGCGGCGTCCGGTGCTGCGCGCAGTCGCCTGCGGCGAACACGTCGGGGTCGCTCGTGCGGAAGTGCTCGTCGACGAGGACGCCGCGGTCGGTCTCGATGCCGGAGCCGTCCAGGAAGGCGATGTTGGGAGCCACGCCGATGGCGATGCCCACCCACTGCGCTTCGATCTCGTCGCCCGGCTGCCCGCCGCGACGCTTCGTGCGCACGGCGCGGACACGGCCAGCCTCGTCGGTGAGGACCTCGTCGAGTTCCGTCTCAAGCCGCAGGTCGATGCCGTGGTCAAGGATGTGCGCGTTGACCATCCGGCCTTCTTCCTCCGGCAGTGCGGCCGGGAGGTACCACGCGCTCCGCACGAGCAGCGTCACGCCAACATCGCGCGTGTGCAGCATCTCGGCCAGTTCGACGCCGATTAGCCCGCCGCCCACCACGATACCGTGGCGGATCCCTTCGGTGTCGGTCTCCATCCGGTCGAGGTCCTGGAGATCGTAGAAGCCCTGCACGCCCTTGGCGTTTTCGCCCGGCCACCCTGCAAAGCGCGGCACAGAGCCGGTGGCGATGAGGAGCTTGTCGTAGGCCATCGGCGCACCGTCGCGGAGCGTGAGCGTCTTGGTCGCCGTGTCGACCCCCACCACGCGGTCGCGGACGAGGTCGATGCGGTTCTTCGGCCAGAAGTGGTCCTCGTATAGCTTCGTATGGGCGAATTGGAGGTCGCCCATGTAGAGGTACATCAGCGCTGTGCGCGAGTACGCGTGGTCGCTCTCGTCTGAGATGACGGTGATGCGGGCGGCGGCGTCGAGCTTGCGGACGTGCCGCGCGGCCGTGATCCCGGCGATGCCATTGCCGATGACGACGAGATGCATGAGGCTGAACGGACGGCGTGCTGAATGTGCGGAGGAAGGCAGCCCGGGATAAGAGGGCGCCCGGACAGGGCCAAGCAAGATGGCTCGGCCCCTTCGTGTCAACCGGGGAAACTCCCCGACCTGAGCCCCTGTCGCTTCCAGGCGGCCCGACCTTACGTCACGCGCGTATGTTTTGGACACACCGCTCCCCTGCCCCGCACTTCATGACCTACGGCATCACCGGCAACCCGTACAAGGACGAGCTCTGGCCAGCCGTTGCGGACCTCCTCCGTCGCCTCGACGCGCACGGGCACGGCTACTGCCTCGACAGCCACATCGCCGAGGGCCTCGACCGGCGCGGGCTCGTGGACGCCGCGACGTGCCGCCGCGAGGCCGTCGCCGACCTGGCGCACCACGCCGACCTCGTCCTCTCCTTCGGGGGCGATGGGACCATGCTCCGGTCCGTCGCCGACGTGGGCACGACGGGGACGCCAGTGCTGGGCGTCAACATCGGGCGGCTCGGGTTTCTAGCGAAGGTGGAGGTCAACGACCTCGCTGACACGCTCGACCAGATCGAAGCCGGGGACTACGCCATCGAGGAGCGCCTCCTCCTCCAGGCCACCCTCCACCACGACGAGGACGGAGCTACGAACGACCAGGGCGATGCCGCCCCCGACGAGACGTTCGTGGCGATGAACGACTTC
>JBCCRG010000434.1:0-3346 GCA_039208155.1 Bacteroidota bacterium
CGCAGCGCGTCCGATAGGTTAACGGTGTTCATAACAAAGCCGCAGGCGCGGAGGTGGTGGACTCCAGCGCCTGCGGGGAGCCGCGAGCGCCCGCGTGGTGGCGGGCAGGCGCTCGAGCGGCGGAAGCCTGGCCCCGCGCAGCCCGGTGGTGGGCGGGCGCAGCAGGGGCCAGGGGGTGACTCAGCCTAGTTGAGCTTGTCCAGGTGGACGTCCATCTGCGGGAACGGAATGCCGATCCCGGCTGCGTCGAGGTCGACCTTGACCTGACGGGTGACCTTCTCCTTCACAGCCCAAAAGTCGCCGGCCTGGCACCACGCGCGCACCGACCAGTTGATCGAGGAGTCGCCCAAGTCGCTGAGGTAGACTTGCGGGGCAGGCTCGGTGAGGACGCCGTCTACCTTGGCAAAGACGCCTTCGAGCACGGTGCGGGTCTCGTCGAGGTCGGCGCTGTAGTCCGTGCCCACGGCCACGTCGGCGCGGCGGGTGCTGTGATGCGTGATGTTCTCGATGGTAGCCCCGAAGAGCGACCCGTTCGGGACGATGATGCGGCGGTTGTCGACCGTGTCGAGCGTGGTGACAAAGAGGCCGATCTCGTCGACCTTGCCCACCACGCCAGCGGCGTTGATGACGTCGCCCACGGTGAACGGGCGGAAGGTGAGCAGCATCACGCCCGCCGAGAAGTTCGAGAGCGTGCCTTGGAAGGCGAGGCCGATGGCCAGGCCCGCGCCCGCGAGAATCGCGGCAAAGCTCGTCGTCTCGATGCCGAAGACGCCGAGGCAGGCGATGAACGCCAGCGCGATGACGGCTGTGCGCACGAGGCCGCCGAAGAACTTCGTCAGCGCTGGGTCGAAGTTGCTCTTCGAGAGACGGCGGATGGTGATGCTCTTCAGCGCGCCGCCGACCCAGAGCGCGATAAAGAGGAAGAGGATGACACCGACGACCTTCGGGACGTACTCGAGCGCGAGGCCGGAGAGTACACCCATATCAATTGACTCAGGCATGAGAGGAGGAGGTTGAATGAGTGAGGGTGGGAGGAACCCTTAGGATCGTGTGACGACTGACTCTTTTGCAAACGCAGGACCAGATAGGAAGCGTTCGATAATCGAACATATCCTTCACCGAAACCCCCTGGGAAATCTGGATTTCGCGTGTTACCACAAAGGGTTCGTGAAGGAATGGTCACCCGGAAGGGCTTCCGGTGCGAAGCGCCCCGACTTATTTCAAGTGTCAGAACTTGAACAGATTGCACGGGCGACTCGAAACGCGACAGCCTCGTCGTCTCGGTAGGGCCTGTCAAGATGCCGCGTATCCAGCAGGGCTACGGTGCGAGGGTTGCGCACGGCTCCGAGAAGTCACTACCTTGCTTTTCTACGCCAACGTAGCTCAGCTGGTAGAGCAGCTCACTCGTAATGAGCAGGTCACCGGTTCAAGTCCGGTCGTTGGCTCCCTGAAAAGCGCCCCACACGAAGCAAATATGCCGACCGTGGGGCGCTTTCTGTTGCGTGCTGCGCGTGGGCGCTAGTCGGGCGTCGGTATCAGGAGGTGCCCACAACAAATCAGCAGGATTTGGGTGTCGCAGGTTGACCTCGATCCGATACACGGCACGCTGTGCGTAACGCGGACCCATACTGGCTCCGTGATGACGAATCCGTAGCAGGCGTGGACGTGTCGAGGGCCGAGCGAACAAAGACTCCTTCCAATTCGGAGTAGGCGACCCTCCCCACCTATAGACATGTCCTAGATTGGGAGCGCTTGCCCTGTTGGTCAACCGTGGGCCTACTCCGGCAGCACGCACCGCCGCTGCGGGTACGCTCCGCGACGTGCGCGTCCCCTCTCACCTGCACTGTTCCACCCCATGCCCCTCGCCGACCGCGCCTTTCTCTTCGACCTCCTCGCCACCCCCAGCCCAACTGGCTTTGAGGCGGCCGGCCAGCAAAAATGGGCCGCCTACGTGAAGCCCCACGCAGCCACCGTGGAGGCGGACGCCTACGGCAACGTGTGGGCCGTCGTGGAGGCCACCGAGCCCGACGCGCCGACGGTGCTCCTCGAAGCACACGCGGACGAGATCGGCTACATCATCAAGCACATCGGCAAGGACGGGTTCATCTACGTGGACCGCATCGGTGGGTCGGATCCGGTCATCGCGCGGGGCAAGCGCCTCCACTTTCTGACGCCTGAGAAGCCCATCCTAGGCGTGATCGGCAACACCGCCATCCACCTACGCGAGCGGGGGAAGGAGGAGAAGGCCCCGAAGCAGCACGAGCTGTTCGTGGACATCGGCGCGAGCAGCCGCGAGGAGGTCGAGGCCCGGGGGCTGCGTGTCGGGATGCCAGCGGTGTACGTGGACCGGGTCGCCGAACTGACGCTGCAGCGGCTCGTCGGGCGCGCGCTCGACAACCGGCTCGGCGGCTACGTGATTGCGCAGGTGCTAAAGACCTACGCGCAGCAGCAGGACCGCCCCGCGAGGCTCGTGGCGCTCAACAGCGTGCAGGAGGAGATCGGCGGGCACGGCGCTCAGATGGCGACCTACCGCCTCGACCCCGACGTGGCGCTCGTGATCGACGTGACGCATGCGACGGACTCGCCAGGCATCAAGGAGTCGCAGCACGGCCAGGTCGCGCTCGGGGGTGGCCCCACGCTGACGCACGGGACGGTCAACCACCCGGCGGTCGTGAAGCGGCTCATGGAGGTCGCTGCGCTGGACGACCTCGCGATCCAGCACGAATCGTCGAGCCGGTACTCGGGCACCGACACCGATGTCATCTTCAAGACCAAGACGGGGATCCCGAGCGCGCTCATCTCGGTTCCGATGCGCTACATGCACTCGACCATCGAGACGGTCGACGTGGCCGACATCGACGGAGCGACGCGGCTCATGGCAGGCTTCGTCCGCAGCCTGCGGTCGGGCGACACCTTCCAGGCGGTCACGCTGCTGTGAGCGATAGGATGCCAAGCCTCTACGACCGATGAGGCGCGAGGAGCAGCAGCCGTGCCGCCTCGTCGCGCACCCGCTCCGCCGACTCGCTTGACAGCGCTGCCGACGCGCGTTTGCTTCTTCGCCGACCGCCGACCGCCGACCGCCGACCGCCGACCCACCATGCCCGACTTCCTCTTCTGCGCCAAGTGTGGCTCGGATCGCATCATCACCGATGCCACCACAGCGCTGAAGGACTACGGCAGTACGCTGGAGGTGCGTGTGCAGGCCAATCCTTCCGCAGTGATGATAAAGGGCACGGTCAGAGGGGAGGTGTCAGCCCGCATCTGCGCCACGTGCGGCTACACCGAGTTCTACAGCAGCAACCTGGATGCGCTCTGGCGGGCGCACGAGAAGGCGCAGCAGTAGCAC
>JBCCRG010000435.1:0-3345 GCA_039208155.1 Bacteroidota bacterium
CCCATCCGGAACGTCGGCTCCTCGCACTCGCGTAGCTGGAACAGCCGCCCGACCAATTCGAGCAGCTCCTCGGCCTGCCCGCGCCGCCCGATGGGGCCGTAGTACTCCGCGCCGTCGTTGCGGATGATGGGCGTCTGCGAGAGCGTGGGGAAGCGGTGCGTGGTGTCGAGGCGGAGGAACGGGTAGGAGCGGTAGCGGCGCTGCGCGCGGTTGTAGACCGGCAGCATCTGCTTGATGAGGCGGCTCTCGTCGAGCAGCGCGCGCAGCTCCGAGCCCGTCTCGGTCCAGTGCACGTCGCGGACGTCGCGCAGCAGCTTGCGCGTCTTCGGCGGGTGCGCCTCGATGCCGGTGAAATACGACCGGACGCGGTTGCGCAGGCTCTTCGCCTTGCCCACGTAGATGACCCGGTCGCGGCGGTCCTTCATGAAGTAGACGCCGGGCCGGTCGGGCAGCAGCGGGAGCCGCTCCTGGCGAATCTTCTCGAGGTGCTTCGGGGCGCGGCGCGTGTCCTTGTAGCGCTTGCGCTGGAAGGCGAGCACGTCGGCGATGGTCGTCGCGCCAAACTCGATGCGGAGCTGGTCGAGGAGACGCAGGAGGACGTGCGCCGTCACGGTGGCATCGCCGAGAGCGCGGTGGCGGGCGTCGTTCTTGAGGCCGTAGTGCGCCGTCAGCGCCGCGAGGCCCTTCGACGGAAGCGCCGAGAGCAGCCGCCGCGCGAGCCGCAGCGTGCACAGCGCCTCGTTGGTCATCGGTGGGAGCCCCGCCAGGTCGAGCTCGACGTCTAGGAAGCGCTGGTCGAACGGCAGGTTGTGCGCCACCAGCAAGCCGTCGCCGAGAAAGTCGAGGTAGCCCGGCAGTACTTGGGGCGCGGTGGGCTGCTCATAGACCATCGCGGTCGTGATGCCCGTCAGCCGCGTGATGCGCTGTGGGATGTGCCGCTCGGGGTTGATGAGGTGCTGGAACGTGCCCACGATCTGCCCACCCCGCAGTTTCACCGCCGCGAGTTCGATCAGCCGGTCCTCGCCCGCGCGCGCGCCCGTCGTCTCCGTGTCGGTGACGACGAACGTGGTCTTGTCGATGGCGGTGGCGAGGTCCATGTTCTATGGTGTAGAGGTGTGAACGTATGCACGTGTGAAGGTAGGGGCAGCACTCGATGGAGGGGTGCAAGAAGCGTCCACACGTCCAGTCTTCCACACGTCATTCCGCAACGCCTTCCGCAAAAGCCTCCCGGAGTTCGGCTGTGAGCGCATCGAGGTCGAAGCCCATCACCTCGGCCAGGGTGCGGCCGATGGCGTCGTTCTCCATGACGCCCGCGAAGCGCTCGGCATGCGGGCCGAAGCTGTGCAGGTTGACCGCGACGGCCGTGTGCCCGCCGGTCGTCCATCCGACGAGTGCGCGTTCGGAGAGGAGCGCAGCCATCGTGTCGCGGAGGTTGCCTGGGCCACGTGGGATGGCAAGCCCGTCGAGAAGGGCGGTCCGCTCCGCGTCGGTGAGGTCGTCAATGCCGCCGTGGGTAACCATGAGCGAGTCCGGGGCAGCCCCACTGCTGACCAGTGCGAGCATTCCCTCGACGCTCCGCGTGGCGCGGGCGAGCAGGTCCGGTCGCCAGTCGTAGATGCCGCGTCCGTTCAGGTTGCGCCCGAGCGAGAGCCCGCCTGTCTCGTGGTCGGCCATCACCACGATCAGCGTCTCGCCGTCCGCCTCCGCGAAGGCAAGCGCCTCGGCTACGGCGTCGTCGAAGGCGATGATGTCGTGCAGGTGCCCGACCGGGTCGTTGCCATGCCCCGCGTGATCGATGCGGCTGCCTTCGACCATGAGGAAGAAGCCATCGGGGTCGTGGCTCAGGTGGGCGAGCGCGAACGTCGTCATCTCCGCGAGGCTCGGTTGCACATCGGGGTCGCGGTCGATCTCGTAGGCCATGTGCGAGTCGGCGAAGAGGCCGAGCACAGGCGGGGCCGTGTCATCGCCGCCGAGCGGTACGGCACTGAAGGCGTTGAAGCCAGCGCGGTCCAGGGCCACCGTGTAGCCTCGCTCGCGCGCCTCGGCGACCAGGTCGCGCCCGTCGGTGCGGCGGCCTGTGAAGCCCGTGGGGTTGTTGGTGGGTAGGAAATTCGGCCGGCCGCCCCCGAGAATCACCTCGATGCCCTGTTCGAGCATCTGCGCGGCGATCTCGTTCTCCATGCCGCGCTGCGGGACGTGCGCGGAGAAGGACGCAGGCGTCGCGTGGGTGATGCGGCTCGTCGCCACGAGCCCGGTAGCCATGCCCCGCGCTTCGGCGGCTTCGAGGAGCGTCGCCACGGGCGCGCGCATCGTGTCCACCCCGACGGCCCCGTTGTAAGTCTTGATGCCGGAAGCGTAGGCGGTCGCGCTTGCGGCGGAGTCGGTGACGCGGCTGTCGCTGGCGTAGGTCCGCACGGCCCCCGTGAGGATGCGGTCGAGGACGAGCTCGCGGTCTTCGATCTCGCGGAGGTACTCCCGCGCCATCGTCTGGGACGTGGGGCCGAACCCGTCCGGGATGAGGACGATGAGGTTGCGCGGCGGCGGGGCAGAGGAGCTGGCCGCGTCGGAGGGCTGGGCCTGTAGCGGGGCCGCGGAGGCCACGATAAGGAGGAGGCCGAGCAGGCGGGGCGAGGCGCGCATGAATCAGGCAGAGGTGGACAAAGCGAGTCGAGAAGCTAAGCGCGCAGCGGTGTCAGCGGTGTGACGCTCCAGTTACGCATCCGGCGCATCGACATGCCGCGAAGACACTGTGTAGATCCAGGTCCAACGCATTTTCATTGGAAAGCGTACGGTCTACCCTCATGGAAGCGCCCGACTGTAGATGAAACGCGCTACCTTCCCGAAGCGCTTTCAGCCGCGCTGCGCGGGCAGTGACGGCCCACGGTGTCGATGAACCCTGGGGGAAACCCTGCGTTCGAGACGCCCACCAGCGCGCGCTCGTGCCTCTTCTGCGATCCAACCCAGACCCCACCCGTGAGCAACTTCGGTTTCAACAGCGGCTACGTCGACGACATCTACGCGCAGTACCTCGACGACCCCAACTCCGTCTCCGAGTCCTGGCGCGAGTTCTTCGCGGACTACGACCCCAGCCCGACCTTCATCGGAGCCAATCCGAACAAGGCCGCTGCCTCAGCCCCCGCGCCTACCCCGGCTCCGGTCCCTACCGCGCCATCGGGCGACGGGGCCACAAAGGAAGCCGTTGCCCCGGCGCGCCCGCAGATCGACGTGCCGGTGCCCGATGGCGCGGACGTGACGAAGCTGCGCGGCGTGCCCGCCAAGATCGTCGAGAACATGGAGGCGTCGCTCTCCATTCCGACGGCGACCAGCGTGCGCACGATCCCGGTC